>QIBA01000054.1 GCA_003225175.1 Acidobacteriota bacterium | reverse complement strand
ACCCGAAGTTGCACACATCTTCGCACACATTCTCGCTCTCAGATCTGATCAGGAGAAGTGTTTGCTCTTGACATCGCCTTTTATAGAACCCGGCGCACAGCTTTCCGCTAGACCGACGGTTTTTGATCATTCTGTGGCATTTTTGCCACTTCCCTTGTGGCCGCAATTCGTGGTAGCACAGCAGTAGGAATGTCGAAGTTCGGTGCTAATTCGGGAACTAAGCGGTTGCGGGCTGGCTACTGTCTGTCGAGAGGCGAGAAGTATGGCCAATGGAACCTCATCGTGATCCCACCTCGATACCATGATGATCCCACTGAAATTCGTGGGATATCCCATCCTGATCCCCTGGCACGATGGGGATCGATCCCATGGACCTCATGGGATCACGATGGGATCGGCTCGGCTAAGTCCTTTCGATCATGGGATGGAGCTAGAAACGCAGTTGCTGGGCGATCGAAAAGGCTCGTTGTTGCAGCGGATCGGAAATTCCCGCAATTCGCTGTTATTTTCCCGCCAAGCTGGTCTTGCCCAGTGTTTATGCGGGTTTCCGCTCTTGAAAAAAATTCGCTGTTAAATACGCTGATAATTTCACTGTTAATTCACTGTTCCGATCCTTAACAGCGTAATAACAGTGAATTTAAGCAAGTGCCCTTCGGCGGAAGACGCTAGGTCGTCCGGGCGGCCTTGCCGTCATTGTGCGTCACCGCCCGCAGGCGCACCATCAGCAGGAAGACATAGTGGAGCGCTGAGATGATGGTGAGGGCGAAGACCGTCCACAGTCCTGCCTGCTTGACTGCTTCTACCCAGACCCACGGTTTCACCTCCACCAGAATCGTCGCACCGAGCGCGACGATCTGAGCCACGGTGTTGGCTTTGCCGAAGATGGTAGGGCTGAAGTCGCGGAGAGGAGTCGTGGCGTAGACGAGCGTGCAGACTACGAGGATGATGATGTCGCGGCCGAAGACGATGACGGTGATGCGCCACGGGATGCGGTGGGTTATGGAGAGGATCAGGAACAAGGTGCTGATCAGCAGCTTGTCGGCGATTGGGTCGAGATACTCTCCGAGCTTGGTACGCTGGCCGAGCGAGCGGGCGAGGAGTCCGTCGAGTCCGTCGCTGATGCCGGCGAGGATAAAAAGAGTAAGCGCCACTTCATAGTGGCCGTCGAGGATGGAGCTGACGATAAAAGGAATGAAGCTGAGACGAAGCAGGGTGAGCAGGTTGGGAAAACTGCGCAGTTGACGGAGCAAATGTTGGCTTCCTTCGTTATTCCCTGCGAAAGACATTCGCCAGGGCCGGCGAACAATTTATTTGCGATGTCTTTAGTTTTTCCGCAGGTCTAGCTGTGTGCTCCTCCTAGAATACTGCTGTGGACCGGAATCTGGCAGCGTCTGTTGAAGATCCCATTGAAGGAGCGTCTCCGGACGCGGTGCCGCCCTCGCGCTTTTCCCTGAAACAAAGGCTCTCGCTCTGGCTGATCTCGTGGGCAGGCTTTCTGGCAATCCGACTCATCGGCCCTACCCTGCGCGTCTCGATCACGTATGAACCTGGCTCGGAAAACGAGCCGAGAACGCGTCCGGCGATCTATTGCTTCTGGCACCGGTGCGTATTCGCTGCCGCATACCTGTTTCGGAACCATGGGATTCGCGTACTCACCAGCCGCAGTTACGACGGTGAATACATCGCCCGGATCATCGAGCGTCTCGGCTTTTGCGCGATCCGTGGATCGAGCTCTCGCGGGGCCGTGCAGTCACTGCGCGAGTTGCAGCGCGAGCTGGAAGCAGGCGCCTTTGTCGGCTTCACCATCGATGGTCCTCGCGGTCCGCGGTACGTTGCCAAGCCGGGACCGATTCATCTGGCGCGGCTCACCGGCGCTCCTATCTTCTCTTTTTATGTAGCTGCCGAAAGCGCCTGGATTCTGCGGACCTGGGACGCGTTTATCCTTCCCAAACCTTTCTCACGCGTTCATTGTTACGTGCGCAGTCCAATTCGAGTTGACGCTGACGCGAACCATCAGCAAGCGCTCGCGCGCATGCAGTCGGATCTGGAGACGGCACAGCGCTGCGCGGAAGCTCGCTTCGGCGCGTAACATATTGCGGTTTCAACTCTATATCCAACTGATATATTCGCGGAATGAATGCCAGCGCTCTGCAGGAAGAGCTGCGCCGCGTCTTATGGGAGCGCATCAAGGCGAAGAAACTTAGCGGGCTCGGGTTGGCGAAGCAGACCGGATTCGAGCAGGCCTACATTTCCAACTTTCTGAATCGCAAGCGATCGCTCAGCCTGGAGGGAATGGACCGAGTCCTGAGCGCGCAAAATCTTTCGGTGTATGACTTGCTGAATCGCGAAGAGATCAACAAGCGGGCCAGTAGCATCACGGCGTCTGAGGGTGACTTTGAGAATGTCGTTCTCACCGAGCCCGAGGTCGCTGCCACGGCTCCGAGTATCACTCGCGATAATGTGCGCGACATTCTGAAATTCAAGAAATCATTTCTGCGACGGCTGCGTCCTGCTCTCGGCTCCGGCAGAGAGCAATGGCAGCGTTTTGTACTGATCAAAGTCGATGCTCAGGAAGCGGCCAGCATGTATCCGCGCCTCTTGCCCGGCGCGACCGTGCTGATCGATCGCCATTACAACCTGCTGCAACCGTACCGAAAGAATGAAGCCAATATCTATGCCGTGCATCGGAATCGCACGTGCACCATCAAATACGTGGAGCGAGACGGCGATCACTTGGTTCTGCGTCCGCACAATCAGGCGCATCCTGTGAGCGTTCTGCCCCTGGAGGGAAGAGAGGCATCAGCGATGATCGTCGGACGCGTGTGCCATGTAGCGATCGAAACCTGAAAAATTGAACAGGAGGGCAAAGAGGCAACGGAGGCGGCGAAAAAGTCAGGTAACTGAGTTCTGAAAGCGAAATTGATTTCATGTATTGCCTGCTCCGAAGCCGCCGTGTCCTCCGTGTTCAATTTTCGGTTTTAGCTTTCGCCGCATTCGCGCAACGCTCATCCATGCTCTTGATATCCTTCTGACATTCCGACGATGTCTGCCAAACCCTCAGCAACTCTCGAACGCGAAATCGAAGCTCTTCGTGATCAGATTCGACATCACGAACACCGCTATTACGTTCTCGACGATCCCGAGATCAGCGATGCCGACTTCGATCTGCTTATGCAGAAGCTCAAGAAGCTCGAAGCTGAGCACCCTGACCTGATTACTCCTGATTCTCCGACGCAGCGCGTAGGTGGGAAGCCGCGCGAGGGGTTTCCCAAGGCGAAACATTCCAGTCCGATGTTGTCGCTCGACAACGCTTACAACGAAGGGGAGTTTCGCGACTGGGCGCGTCGCGTCTACGAATTGACCGGCAGGAAGAGCGTCGATTTCGTCTGCGAACTCAAGCTCGATGGCATGTCGCTTGCGCTTACTTACGACAATGGCCAATTAGTTCGCGGACTGACGCGCGGCGATGGCACCACCGGTGAGGACGTCACCGGCAATGTGCGAACGATGCCGGCAGTTCCACTTCGGATCGATCAAAAAAAACTGGCTGCGGCCGGGCTTCCGCCGCAGTTTGAAGTACGCGGCGAAGTAATCATGCCGATCAAGTCGTTTCTGCGTATGAATGACGAGCGCGAGCAGCAGGGACTCTCGCGAGCGGCGAATCCGCGTAACGCGGCTGCAGGCAGCATTCGCATGCTCGATCCAGGTACGGTCGCTGAACGGCGGCTCGATTTCTATTCCTACTTCTTACTGCGGGATGGCAACATTTTTCTGCCGAGCCACTTTGAATCCCTCGAAGCCCTCGAGAAATGCGGGTTCAAAGTGAATTCACATCGTCTGCGGACCAACCATCTCGACCAAATACTGGAGTTCATCAACAAGATGGAGGCACAGCGCGAGAAGCTGCCCTACGAAATCGACGGGATTGTCGTCAAAGTAGATTCTTCGCAATTATGGCGGCAGCTTGGTTTTACTGGTAAAGCTCCGCGCTGGGCTATCGCCTACAAATATGCGGCGCGCTCCGGTACCACGCAGATTGAAGACATCCTTGTGCAGGTTGGGCGAACCGGCAAGCTGACTCCGCTGGCCGCGTTGCGTCCAGTTCCGATCGGGGGAACTACCGTTAAGCGCGCTACGCTACATAACCAGGACGAAATAAATCGATTAGGCGTGAAAATCGGCGACTGGGTACTGGTAGAACGCGGTGGCGACGTCATCCCGAAGATCGTCAAGGTCATCGATGACAAGGATCACCCACGTGGAAGTCGCACATTCGACTTTCCGACACACTGTCCAGAATGCGGGGGGAAAGTGGTGCGCGCCGAGGGCGAAGCCGACCATCGCTGCGTGAATGCGAAGTGCCCGGCCAAGTTGCGCGAGAGTCTGCTGCACTTCGCTTCGCGTGGGGTAATGAACATCGAGGGCATGGGTGAATCGTTGGTGAATCAAGTCGCGGACCGGCAACTCGTGAAAGACGTTGCCGATATTTACTCACTTACCGAAGAGAAGCTGTTGTCGCTGGAACGAATTGGCAGGAAGTCGGCGCAGAATCTATTGCGCGAGATCGATAACTCCAGGCAGCTTCCGCTGGAACGCGTGATTCTCGGATTGGGAATCCGCTTCGTCGGCGAGCGAACGGCTGAATTGCTTGCTGAGCACTTCGGCAGCATGGATGGATTCATGAATGCGAGCTTTGACGAGCTGCAGCAGGTGAACGAAGTCGGTCCACGCGTAGCGGAAGCGATCACCGAATACTTCTCCGAGCCGCGCAATCGCGAGCTGGTCGAGCGTCTGCGCAAAGCTGGCCTGAAGTTTGAGGGCCAGAAGAAGCAGCGCGGCACAAAACTAGCGGGAAAGACCTTCGTGCTGACCGGCACGTTGCCCAACTTCAGTCGAGATCAAGCAAAAAAGATGATCGAAGATGCCGGGGGGAAGGTGTCGGGGTCCGTGAGTAAAAAGACCGACTACGTACTTGCAGGAAGCGATGCTGGTTCAAAGCTGGATAAGGCGCAGGAGCTCAAGATTCCCGTCATCGATGAGGATGGATTGACGAAGCTGCTGGCGTAATCAGTAGAGACGCAACATGCTGCGTCCCTACTGTGTTGCTACCCGATATCCTCGCTCCAGTTCTCGAGGTAATTGCGCAGCGCTACCATGAACTTGTCGGCATCCGCTCCGTCGATGATGCGGTGGTCATAGCCGAGCGTCAGGCGGATGATGGAGCGGATCGCGATCAGATCGTTTCCATCTTTGTCCGTAATCACGACCGGCTCTTTGAAGAGCCCGCCCATGCCGAGAATCGCTACCTGCGGTTGCATGATGATCGGCGTGCCGAACTGCGGGCCGAAGATTCCCGGATTGGTAATCGTGAACGTGCCACCGGCAACCTCGTCCGGCAGCAGCTTTTTTGCCCTCGCGCGCTCAGCGAGATCATTGATTGCGCGCTGCAGGCCGACGAAGCTTCGCTCTTCCGCCTGCTTCACGACTGGAACAATCAACCCCCAATCGAGCGCAACCGCAATGCCGATGTTCACGTTCTTGTGATAGCGGATGCCATCGCCTTCGACTGATGAGTTGACGATCGGCAACTGCTTGATGCCGGCGATCACAGCGCGCGCGATAAACGGCATGTAAGTGAGCTTCACGCCGTTACGAGCTTCGAATTTCGCGCGCTCTCGCTCACGGATTTTTACGACTCGCGTCATGTCCACCTTGAACACAGTATGGACGTGCGCGCTGGTGTGCTTCGATTCGACCATGCGCCGGGCGATGATCGAGCGCATCTTGCTCATCGGCACGAGTTCGCCTGGCATAGGAGCAGGCAGCGTCGGGACAGGAACGGCTGCTGCTTGAGGTGCGCTCGGCGCAGCAGCCGCTGGACGCTGCGCTGCAGCCTGTGCGGGCGCGCCCGCAGGATACTTCTGAATGAATCCCAGGATATCTTCCTTGGTGATACGGCCGCCCATTCCCGTTCCGGGAACCTGACCTAAATTTACATTGTTCTCTTTGGCGATCTTTCGGACCAGAGGACTGGATCGGACGCGATCACCATCGCCCGTGCTGATCTCGGTGACGTTCGAAGACTGACCACTCGACGCGGCAAAAGTTTCGGTTTCATCTTCCTCCTGCGATGGCGCAACGGGCTGCGCTTGCGCCGGAGGTGCTGGAGCGGGAGCAGGCGGTGCAGCGGCTTTCGGCGGCTCAGGCGCCGCAGCTTTGGCCGGAACCGACGGAGCGGCGCCACCAGCGCCGTCGACGTCAATCACGCCTACGACTGTGTTTACCTGAACGGTGGTGCCTTCCTTAATCTTGACTTCCTTCAATACCCCACTTGCCGGCGCGGGAATCTCGGCGTCGACTTTATCAGTGGAGATCTCGAAGAGCGGCTCGTCGCGCTGAACTTTGTCTCCCGGCTTCTTCAACCACTTGGTAAGAGTGCCTTCGAAGATGGATTCGCCCATCTGAGGCATGATTACATCTGTAGGCATGCAGACCTTTCTAAACAGCAGCTATTAGCAATTAGCGATAAGCAATTAGCGAAAAGCTGACCCCAACGCAATTTTTAATTATAGCTGTTAGAGACGGCGCCCAGGCCACTGGAACAAGACACCCGAGGTGAAGCAATATGCAAGTAAGCGGAAGCAAAATCTTCCGTTATTTCATGCAGGCGTAGCTAATCGCTAATTGCTAATCGCTGCCGTTCTGCTGCTTCTTCACGCATAAATTCCGCGCTGGCGAATTGTGAACTGCACGCGATCTACTGCGAGCATATACGCGGCGATGCGATTGTTCACGTTGTGTGTCTCGGAGTAGCGAACGACTTCATCGAACGACTCTTTGAGAATGTCTTCGAGCTGCTCGTTCACCACTGATTCCTTCCAGAAAAAGCCTTGGCGATCCTGTACCCACTCAAAATACGATGCAGTCACTCCACCGGCGTTCGCGAGAATGTCTGGAATTACGAAAATGTTCTTGTCGGCGAGCATGTCATCAGCCACAGCAGTCGTTGGTCCGTTCGCGCCTTCCGCAATGATTCGCGCTTTGATCTTATCGGCGTTGCGGCTGGTAATCACATTCTCGATGGCTGCCGGAATGAGAATGTCGCAATCTGTGACGAGCAGCTCATTGGTGCTTATCGCCTCCGCGCCTTTGAATTCAGTGATGGTGCCATTCCGTTGCCGGTGCACAGTTAGCGCATCCACGTCGATACCGCTCTTGTTGTAAAGACCGCCATCGTACTCGCCGATCCCGATGATCTTATAGCCGACATCCCTCATCAGCTTGGCGGCATTGGAACCGACATTGCCGAAGCCTTGCACGATGACGCGCGTACTTTCCGGCTGCATGCCGAGCTTGCGCACGGCTTCATTGCAAACGATCATCAGGCCGCGTCCGGTTGCTTCGCGACGTCCGCGCGATCCGCCGATGTTTAACGGTTTCCCTGTGACCACGGCTGTGACGGTCTGACGCATGTGCATGGAGTAGGTGTCCATAATCCATGCCATGGTCTGCTCGTTAGTGTTCATGTCGGGAGCGGGAACGTCTTTCTCAGGACCGATGAACTCGATGAGTTCGGCGGTGTAGCGACGCGTAATCTTTTCCAGTTCCGTAGACGAGAGCTTCTTCGGATCGCAAATAACTCCGCCTTTAGCCCCGCCAAACGGAATGTTCACCACAGCGCACTTCCATGTCATCCAGCTGGCGAGGGCGCGAACTTCATCGAGTGAGACATCGGGACTATAACGAATGCCTCCCTTTGCCGGTCCGCGCGCGATCGAGTGCTGTACACGGAATCCGGTGAAAACCTCAATACTGCCATCATCCATCAGCACGGGAATGTGCACGATGATCTCGCGGTTGGGATAGCGCAGCACCTTCCAGATGCCGGGATCGAGCTTCAATTTCTGTGCGGCTAAATCGAAGCGCGCAGCCTGAGCCTCCCATGGGTTGAATTCCTGTTCGGCGGAGAAATTGCTGACGCCGGGTTCCTTGGTCTGAGTCGTCATGGATGATCTCGCTGAGGTCGGATTAGGAAATGCGATTGGCGCAGGCTAGACGGGGGCTCTATCTTGAAACCTGCCGCCCGAGCAAACCTGCCAGTATAAATTCGCACATGGTCCCGCGCAAATCGCGGAACCTCCGACGCCAACTCCGGATTTGATAAAGTAGGAGCACTACTCCTGCAATTCTCAAACTGAATGCGCAAGAAAATTCTCTCCGTGGCAAGCAACGACGCTCTACGTGTCACGCGCCACATGATGCTCCAAAGCCGGGGCTTCGAAGTAGTGTCTACCGCCAATATTCGAGAAACACACAATGTTCTGAAGTCGGCCGATTTTGATCTCGTGATCTTGGGCGTTGCCATCGAGGGTGGTCAGAAGCGCGAGATGGCGAATCTGACTCGCAAGCATTGCGATCGCGCGGAGATTCTTGAGCTTTGTCGCATCAGCCCTGAAGTCCGCGATGCGGACCATCATCTCTTCAGCGCCGAGCCTGAAGAGATCGACCACACCATTCGACGCATTCTCAACGGCAAGAAAGTGCCGGAGCAGACATCGAACTAGCCACGCGTCTTCGCAATCTCCGGTGCCTCGCCCTGGTCCTTCGCTTCTTCCTTGTCTGGTTCGGGGGCGGGAAGGTGTTGCGGCTGAAGGTGATACCTGGTCAGGCCTTCCTTTAATATTTCAAATCCCTCTTCCGGAGTGTCGACATAGCAGAAAAGCTCCTTGTCTTCCGGAGAGATAGTTCCGGTATCAACCAGAGCATCGAGATTGAGCACGCGGTTCCAATATTCTTTGCCGTAGATCAGCACCAGAATTTTCTTTGCCAGCTTTTCCGTCTGTGCCAAGGTCAGAATCTCGAATAACTCATCGAGTGTGCCGAAGCCACCGGGGAATATCACCAGCGCCTTGGATAAATACGCGAACCAGTATTTGCGCATGAAGAAGTAGTGGAACTCGAAGTTGAGCTCGGGAGTAATGTACCGATTCGGGAATTGCTCGAAAGGCAGTCGGATATTGAGTCCGATGGTCTTCCCGCCGGCCTCGCTGGCCCCCAAGTTCGCCGCCTCCATGATTCCCGGACCGCCGCCCGACGTCACCACGAACCGATGCCGCTTGGAATGCAGCTTCATCGACCACTTCGTGAGCAGGAACGCGAGCCGTCGAGCCTCCTCGTAATAGCGCGCCATTGCCACTGCGGCTTGAGCTCTCTTCAATTTGAGAGAGTTTTCCCGGCCATGCAGAGCCCCGTCGAGAGTCGCAGGTTGCTCTCGCTCCGGAGCTGGAATTGCGGAACCCGGTTTCTCGAGAAGCTGCAGCGCTGTCTGAGCCGAAGAAAGATTGGCAAACCGCGCAGAACCAAAGAAGACGACGGTGTCCTGAATGCGCTCACGACGGAAACGCGCCAGCGGCTCCTGATATTCGGCCAGGATGCGCATGCCACGTCCATCAGGGCTGTTTAGAAATTGTGGGTTCTCGTAGGCGAGAGGAGCTTTTTCAAGAATCGGTTTCTCGTGTTGTGGCATGAGCAAGAAAGTTGAAGTTGGCCTTTAGTCTGGATTCAAGCTTACAGGAGTGGGAAGAGAGATGCAGACGGCTCAGCGCCGATCGCGATAATGCACGGCTTCGGAGATGCCGATCCAGAGGTCCAGCAGGCCCAACCCGCTGGCCAAGCCCCGAATGAATCCTGTGCCCAGGAACGAGCGGAGTCCCGGAAAATCGTTTACGAGAGCATTCTCCGTCCAAGCCGGGAGCCAGGGAAGAACACAGAGAACCAGTCCGACCCACAAACAAAAGATGACCGTGCTGACCAGAAAGAAGCGCTGCATCCACACGGGCGGAGGGGGCTCGCTCGAAGGAGGTGGCGTGAGCAATGCAGTTGTGGTATCGACGCGAGAAGCCACAGATCTGTCCTGCTCAGATGCAGAGTCCGGCTCATCGTGAGCGGGAAACCTCAAGGTCTTGGCTTCACGATCCATCAAGCTCGATTGTAGAGCATTTAGGTACGGAGACTGCGGATGCGGTCGGCTACGTCGCGGTAGTCGATGTTCGCTCCGTACACTTCCATGAAGTTGTCGAGGGCAGCCTTTTTGTTGCCTGCTGATTCGAAGGCATTCGCCATGTCGTAATAGACAGCGAGGCGGCTGTCTTCGCTGATGCCGCTCACGGCCAGTGCCCGTTCATACCACCGGATTGCTGCTTGTGGTGCTCCTTTATCTACCAGGCACTGCGCTAGCCACGTGTACGCCTGGATCGACTGAGTAAAAGAATGACCGTTGTCGAGAGCGCGACAGACCTTCTGCAATTCGCCAATTGCCTCGTCGAGGAGTCCCATTTCGCGGAAAGCGACGCCGAGATTGTAGTGAGTCTCAGGATCATCTCCGCCGGATGCGGGCTCGTCGATGCCTTCCTTGAATTCATCGAGCAGATCGGAAAGCATTGAGTTCGCCTGCAGCGTATCTGCCGAGTCGGACAGTGCTGCGCGGGCTTGAGCGGCCACTTGCGGGCGCGCTCTCGCTGGAGCAGCAACAGTTTTCTGACCAGGAGCCTTTGCGGAGGCCGGAGTTGGTGCAGGGGCGAGGTCCCCAAGTGCATCTTCCAGATCGGCAACCATGCCGGCCAGTGGATTCGCTGAGGCAGCCGGCGCTCGCGCCGCTGCACGTGATGGAACAGCGGGAATAGCAGGAGAAGTTCGAATCGAAGGCGCAGTAAATGATGCCGGCTCGCCCGCTGCTACCTCCGGAATCAGATCTTCCAATCCGGAGGCTGCATCGTCTGCCAGCAGATCGCCGAGTACATCTTCGTTCTGGGCGGAAGCAGCCGCTGCTGGACGTTGGGGCATCGGAGGCTTCTTAGCGGTCTTAGCGGCTGGCGGCGCCTCTGGCGCCGTGGCAGGCACCCATGGTTTGGCTTTGCCCGAAATTTCAATAGCCACCGCTGGCTTGTGTTCAATTTCGGGAATGACTTCCACGGGGGCAGGTTGCGCCGCACGCGCAGGAGCGACCTTCAACTTTCTCGCGGATACGCGCAGTTCTTCAAGCGCAGGATGTTTGGCGGCGACTGTCTCGAGCCGAGCGATGGCTGCTTCAGCCTCCGCGGACATGCCCTGCGACACGTAGAAACGAGCTTCTTCCAGGATCTCGTCCGGAGTGCCGTCTGCAGTGATCTCTTGCACTCCGCCGGACCGAGCTACCGTCTCCGGACGCTTTGCGTGCTGTTCCGCCGCGGCCGGAGATTCCACGGTGAGCATGTCTTCCCACTCACTAACGCCTTCGGCCTCCGCCGGTTCATTCGGAGTCAATTCCGCTGCCGCTGCTGGCATTTCTTCCACGGGAAGCGCTGAGAGGTCGAACTCAGCAATCGACGGCTCTTGCGGAGCAACGGACGACGCTTCAAACTGCGCAGGCTCAGCCCCAAATGAACGTAATTCGCGAGGCGGCTCCACTGCTGGAGTTTGATTGATGTCGACCACCGGAGCGGTGGCTGCGGCTCCCGCCGCCTGCTCCTGATACTTCCTCGCCATCTCGCGGAACTGCGCTGTCTGGGGCTCAAAACCCGCTTCGGCGTGTACTTCAGCCAGAGCTATGCATGAATTCGCGGCATCAGCGAATCGACCAACTCGCGCGTACGTCGCCGCGAGCCGCTGGCGCACACGAATGTCCTTTGGCGCCTTAGGCAAAATCTGCTCGAGCGGAGCAATCGCCTTATCGGGAACGTTGTACGAGGCGAAGAGTTCTGAATCGGTGAGAGCCGAGTTGATCTCTTCGCTGAGATCCCTCGAGTATTCCTGAACGAATGCTGGGGGAGCCTCGAGGTCATCGCCCATGAGGGCGTCGACCATCAGCGCCCGCTCGCCTTCTTCCGTTGAGAGCTCGCGCGTGACTGCGTCTTTGCCCATGCGCGAGTTAATCTGGCGGTAGTTCTGCTCGTGCAGAGGATTCTCAGGCTCGGCTTGGGCTAGCAGTTGATAGAGATCCGCAGCTTTCTGAAGCTGCCCACCCTGCACGTACGCATGCGCCAGCAATTCCTGCACTTCACACAGCGAAGCTGGCGGTGCACCCGCCTTCTGCAGAAGCGCGAGGGTTGATTGCAACGCTGGTGGGCTCTCTTTCGCTTTCGAAACCAGCGCCGAAAGGGCATCCATCAGTGCCTGGCTGTTCCCCGGCAAAAACTTGTCGGCATACCGCTCGTAGACGCTAACCGCCTTCTCAGCTTTGCCGGCATCGAGCAACACATTCGCGTACATGGTGACCGTCGAAGCGTCGTTCTGCTCGGCTACGATCTTCGCGATCAGCGGATCTGCCTTCTCGAAATCGCCGGCCTGAAGGTATGACTGAAGCAGTGTCCGCACCACTTCGGGACGAGAATCCGCATCAGGCAGCTTCGCGAAATTCTCGGCTGCCAACGCGCTGTCGCCGGACGCGGCCGCGATTTGTCCCCGCAGCAAAAGCGCTGGAGAGTACTTCGGATCCAATTTGAGAACGCGCGCTAACGCTTCGTTTGCCGCATCATTCGACCCGCGCTGGTAGTGTGATTGCGCGGAATTGAAGTAGATCTCAAGCGCTTCCTGGCTCTTGCCCAGCTTCAGGTAAAGATCCGCAACCTTGGCCTGCATCGCTGCATTCTCGGGATCGAGATCGAGCATCTTCTTGAGAATGCCGGTCGCCTGCTCGCGATCATTGTTCTTGAGATATTGGTCAGCTACTGTGGAGTACTGCGCGCGCGCGTCGTTATACAGGCCTTGTTGCGTATATAACTCGGCAAGGCGAACCACCGAATCCAGCGCATTAGGGCTCAGCTTCGTCAGCTTCTTATAGATGGCGATCGCCTTGACGACAAAGCCGTCGGAGGAATAGGCCTCAGCAACTTTTCGGAAGTAATCTGCGGCGAGGTCTGCCCGGCCCAATCGCGCGTAGAGGTCGCCAACGGTATTGAGAACCGTGAGATCTCTCGGATCCTGTTTTAGAATCTTCTCGTATTCGGCGATGGCGTTCTGCAGCTTGCCTGACTGGACGAACTTCTCAGCCGCGCTGAGGATCTTCGTCTTATTGGAACCGAAACCAAGCGCCATATGGGATGAGTCCGAAAACGATAACGACGTGACGCTGACGAAATTGGGCGGCTTGACTGCGCAGCGGCACGTGCGGTCTGCAACCGCAAGATCACCGAGGTCGAGACACACCAATGCCGTTAGACCCGCGTCGGTGGCAAAGTTAACACATCCATTGTGCGGCTAAAGCAAGCCGGGTCTTAGTCGTAACGGGTAAACACCTGATTACGATAGGGTTCAGTCTTCGCTGTTACGAATGGTTCGCGGCTGAGTCGCGACGCTAATCCTTCTCGGCTCCGACGAGCTGCGCGCCACGCTTTGGCCGGCGGTTTGCCTGAAGGACCTTTTTGCGCAGACGCAGCGTCTTGGGAGTCACTTCGACGAATTCGTCGTCCGCAATGAACTCGATCGCCTGCTCAAGATTGAGAGCTTTATAGGGCACAAGCCGAATCGCTTCGTCGGCGGTCGAAGCTCGCATATTGGTTAGTTTCTTCTCCCGCACCACGTTGACATCAAGATCAACATCCCGCGCATTCTCGCCGATAATCATTCCCTCATAAACATCCGTCCCTGGACCAACGAACAGCTCACCACGCTCCTGCAGGTTAAATAGCGCGTAGGCGGTGGCGACCCCGGCACGATCCGAAACCAGTGCACCGGTCAGGCGCTGTGGAATCTCTCCCTGGTACTCGGTGTAGCCATCGAACAGCGAATTCATGATGATCGTGCCGCGCGTGTCGGTCAGCAGCTCGCTGCGGAGGCCGATCAATCCGCGACTTGGCACGCGAAATTCCAGACGCACCCGGCCGTAGCCGTGGTTGTGCATCTTGGTCATCTCACCTTTGCGCGGACCAAGCTTCTCGATCACCACGCCAATGAAGTTCTCAGGGATGTCGATGGTCAAGTGCTCAAGCGGCTCCATGAGCTTGCCGTCGATCCTGCGCGTCACAATCTCCGGCTTGCCGACCATCAGCTCGTAGCCTTCGCGGCGCATGGTTTCAATCAGGATTGAAAGCTGCAGCTCGCCGCGCCCCATGACCTTGAAGTTGTCCGTGTTGACCGTCTCTTCGACTTTGAGGCTCACGTTGGTCAGCAGTTCCTTCTCGAGGCGCTCGCGCAGATTACGCGAGGTTACGTACTGCCCGTCGCGCCCCGCAAACGGGGAAGTGTTGACTGTGAATTGCATCGCGATGGTGGGCTCGTCGATCACGATCGGGGGCAAGGGCGCGGGCGATTCAATCCCAGTGATGGTCTCGCCGATGGTGATTCCGGTGACACCGGCGACAGCGACAATGTCTCCGAGCTGCGTCTGATCGATGTCCACGCGCTTGAGTCCGCTGAAAGAGAACAGCTTGGTAATCTTTACTGTTTGAAACGATCCATCCCGCTTCGCGATGGCGACCTCTTCGCCGTTCTTCAGCGTGCCGTTGAATACGCGTGCAATGGCCAGGCGCCCCAGATAGTCACTGTAATCAAGGTTGGCGACCTGAATCTGAAGCGCTCCAGCCGAGTCTCCCTTTGGCGGAGGGATGTGTTCCAAAATGGCATCAAAGAGCGGCTGGAGATCAGTGGCCGGGGATTGGATCGAACTTGAGGCGGTGCCGGCTTTTGCGTTGGTATATAGAACAGGAAAGCCTAACTGATCTTCTTTCGCGTCGAGATCGATGAAGAGGTCATAGACCTCATTCAGCACCTCTTGCGCGCGAGCATCCGGACGGTCAATCTTATTGATGATCAGCACCGGGGGCAGTCCTGCTTCTAGAGCTTTGCTAAGAACGTAGCGCGTCTGCGGCAGCGGCCCTTCACTGGCATCGACAAGCAGCATCACACCATCCACCATCTTGAGAGCGCGCTCCACTTCTCCGCCAAAGTCGCTGTGGCCGGGAGTATCAACAATGTTGATCCACGCTCGAGTTCGTTCGAGTCCATCACGCGTTCGGCCACTATTTCATTCGAGCGGAATGCGCCGCTCTGGCGCAGCATACCGTCGACTAGCGTTGTCTTGCCGTGGTCAACGTGAGCAATGATGGCGATGTTTCGTATGGAAGAATTCAAATGACACCTTTCATATCTAATCTTACCGAACTGACCATTCTCGAATCGCTCTTTCTGCAGAACTAACTCGTATACTCTGGATATCCATGCCTGGTTCGGCTAAATCCCATGCATTGCAACAACGCGCCGAAAAGCTCTTTCCTGGAGGCGTGAATTCCCCCGTCCGCGCGTTTCGTGCTGTCGGAGGAGATCCGCCGATCATCGTTCGTGCGCAAGGTGCAAAGCTGTGGGACGCCGACGGTAATGAATATATCGACTATGTTGGCTCCTGGGGACCGATGATTCTCGGGCATGCTGATCCTGAAGTGACCGAGGCGGTAGTTCGCGCGACCCAGAATGGTACGAGCTTCGGAGCATCGACTCCTGCTGAGGTAGAGCTTGCCGAGCTGGTGAAGGCCGCGTTCCCTTCCATGGAGATGATGCGGTTTGTGAGTTCGGGAACTGAGGCGACGATGTCCGCGATTCGCCTGGCACGCGCATTTACCCGGCGCAAGTACATCGTGAAGTTTGAGGGCTGTTACCACGGACACGCTGACTCGTTGCTGGTGAAGGCCGGCTCCGGCGTCGCGACATTAGGCATTCCCGGATCGGCAGGAGTCCTCGACGAGCAGGCGCAGTTCACTCTGGCGCTGCCATTCAATTCGATGAAGGCCGTTGAGCAGGCCTTCGCGCGCTACAAAGATCAGATCGCTGCCGTAATCGTCGAACCGATCGTTGGCAACATGGGCTGCGTGCGTCCGCGCGAAGGGTATCTGCAGAAACTGCGCGAGATCACGCGCGAGCAGGGGTCACTCCTCATATTTGATGAGGTAATGACGGGATTCCGCGTTGCCTTTGGCGGAGCGCAGGAGCTTTATGGCATGCAGCCAGACCTGACGACGCTTGGCAAGATTATCGGCGGAGGTTTGCCAGTCGGAGCTTACGGAGGCCGACTCGAGATCATGCGCATGATCGCACCGCTCGGCCCGGTGTATCAGGCGGGAACGCTCAGCGGAAATCCCCTGGCCATGGCGGCAGGAATCGCAACCGTAACCCGACTGCAGCGAGATCGTACAAAAATTTATTCCGCGCTCGAGCGCAGCTCTTCAACGCTGGTGAACGGCATCACAGAAGCAGCGCGCGAGAACGGAGTTGAGGTTACCAGCGCACGCGTCGGCTCGATGTTCACGTGGTTTTTCCGAACGGGGCAGATCTTTGATTACGAGGACGCCGCGAAATCAGATACGGCACAATTCGCGCAGTTCCATCGTGACATGCTCGACAGAGGCATCTATCTTCCACCCTCACAATTCGAAGCAGCCTTCCTCAGCATCGCGCACAGAAAAGCAGAGATTGATCAGACCATCGACGCCGCGCGTGATACCTTCCAGCAAATCGCATCTAAGCCGCTGGGCGTCAGCCGATAACCAAGGAGCACTCGAGAGCGTGGAAGCTTAGGAGCTCAGCAGCTCAGAAGCTGGTTACCAGTCCTTCGTAAATCCCGTCCAGTAATCGAACGAATTACACGATTCGTCCTGCTCCGCCTTCGAGTAAAGCGTCACGTAGGTAAGAGCGCGCATCCGGCCAAAAGTTCTCCCATCTGGTGTGGAAGGGATCACATCGCGCCAAGTGCCGGTGTTTATGTAGAAACGATCCCCGGACGCGTCGCTCTTGATCAAGCAAACTTCAGGCGAGTGAGTATGTCCCGCAAGAACCACGCGGACCTTGTTCTCAACCACGAGTTGTTCTCGCATCGCCGAGAGTTGCGGCTGATCGGGCTCTCCTCCCATCATGAATCGCGCGATCTTTCGCGCCGCCTCACGCGCCGGCCGGTTGCGCCATCCGCCCATCTGCAGCAGTCCTCTCGCTAACTCCAGTTCAGCAGGCGCCCAGGGCTTGGCTCGTCGGGACAGCCAATAGCGAAAGAATTTGTTGTCGTGGATTTCGGCAATGAGTTCCTGCAGCACCGGGACCAAATTTTCCCAAGCCTCTTCCGCCGAAAAGTTGCCGCGGGAATCATCCAGCATGTAATCGAGCAAAGCCGACTGTGGACGCACATCGTCGAACTGCAGCAGTCGAAGGTACAACGATCCCAAAACCGGATCTTTCAGGATCTGCTCATCCCCGTACTTTCGCCGAAATAGATAGGGAAGCCGGACAGCAACGTCGATAGTGAGGAAGTCACCGAAATTCGCTTGCGAGTAACCCGCTTCCTCGACCTGCAGCGGAATCGGTTCTTTTCTGGAAAAATCGACGGTGAAGTTATTGTTGTCATACTCGTGGCCGTGCCGAACCAGCGCGTCCGGATCCTTGAAGAGCGCATAATGCGGAAATCGCTCGACGGACTGGATGCCGATCAGCTCGCATACTCGCTTTCGGATTGCGTCTGACGCGTTGGCCAGCCGGTCATGATTGCCAGAGAGACAGGTGATCTTCACCGGGCAAGGAAACTCCTGCTCGACCCAATCGCGCGATTTTTGATCATGGCCTTTGTACTTTCCTGCGGCCAGGTTGCGAAACAGCTCCAGCGTCCGGCTCACTGCAGGTTCGGCAGCTACAGCATCGACGATCTTCAGAATCTTCTTTTCCAAGTCGGGAGAAACCTCGTCGAGCGATACATAAGGCCGAAGGTCGTCGCTGAACCAAAGCACCGTGCGATTGAGATCGAAGAGGTCGCCGGCAATTACCAGTTCGAAACGCTCCGAGCGTCGCCGTCGCGCTTCGTCTGCCATATGGGAAATGAAGCTGCGGTAGGCTTTCGGATCAAGATTGCGGTGAAAGATGATTTGCTTGCCATTCCCGCTGATTACGTCGGAGGCTTCTTCTTCGAAGTGCAGGTCAGAGATGACAGCAATCATGCAGGGATGTGAGCTCCGGGAGATTCGCCCGCGAATCTTATGATTCTGTCATCCTGAGCCTTCTTTTGACGAAGGATCTCCCGGAATATTTCGTCTTAACTGCTGGATATTGGCTTTGGCCCGGAATCGTGAAAGAGCCAGGACACGCCATTGAAGATTGCGACATAGCGGGAGATCTTTCGCCAAAGAAGGCTCAGGATGACACTGTTTAGGAAATCGGAGGCACGATTGCCAAGGTTAGGCGGCGCTCGCATTCACCTTAGCGGCACATCCAAGACCTATAAGAACTGAAGTCAGATGACTTTGCCGCTGCGGTTTGCTGAACCTGCATCGAGTGGCGCGAGGGCTTGTATTTCATCGTGCCTAAGCACCTCCCCGACGAGCAGAATCGAAGGCGCAGGCAAAGCTCCCGAATTGGGAAGAGCGCCCAGAGTAGTCCGAAGAACTGATTGTGTCTCGTGCGAAACGGCACTTACCACCGCACAGGGAGTTTCGGCAGAAAATTTTTCCTGCAGAAGCTGATTCACTATCGTCGAGTAATCGGAACCAGGCATATACACCACGTGTGTCGCCCGGTCGTCGGAGGCTCCCTGGGAGCGATGCCCAGTGCTGAAGATCACTCGAGCGGCCTTGCGACGATCGGTAAGCGATGTCTGCAGAGCCGCAGCGGCAGCGAACGCCACGCTGATTCCGGGGATCACTTCGAATTCAATTCCGCGCGCATGTAGAGCATCAATTTCTTCCCCCGCCCGCCCAAACAACATCGGGTCCCCAGACTTCAGCCTCACTACGTTTCGTCCGAAGCTCGCATAGGCGACGATCATCGCGTTGATCTCTTCCTGGGTAACGCGTGCAGCGCCACAGCGCTTGCCAACGGAGATAATCGTCACTGTCCGCGGAATTAGTCCGAGAATCTCGCGACTGATCAAATCGTCGTGCAGTACGACATCAGCTTCGCGCAGCACGCGAACAGCCTTCATCGTGAGCAATTCCGGATCGCCCGGGCCTGCGCCTACCAGGAAAACCTTGCCGATGAGTGAAACCTTCACGTAGTAACTCCGCGCGGATAGACGAGGCCGCGCAAGAGCTGCAACCGCTCCGGTCCAGGCGCGTGCTCACGAAGAATTCGCCGGCGTTCGTCTCCGATTCGCTTGACCGTTTCGTCAAGATCCTCGGGCAGAAGCTGGCCGATCTCATCGCGCACGCGTTGTGCCAGCTGTGGGCTCTCGCCCTGCGACGAGACCGCAACGACTAGCGATCCTCTACGAACTACCGCAGGGTAGTAGAAGTCACAGAGCGGTGGCACATCAACCACATTGGCAAGAATCCCGCGCTGCTGCGCTTCGCCGTAAATCTGCTGGTTCACTTCTGGATCCGATGTCGCTGCGATGACAAGATAAACGCCGTCCAAATCGCCGGGCACATATTTTCGGGTATACCAGGTCACTCGATTCCCGAAAAATTCCCGCGTAGCAACAGCCGGCGAGGGATCGACGATCGTCACCTGCGCCCCTGCATCGAGCAAGCCCGCGATCTTCTGCGTGCCGACCTGCCCCCCACCGATGACCAGGCAACGTCGTCCATCGAGCTTCAAAAAGATCGGAAAGAGATTCATCTACTCCACTCCATGCGGCACTGCACGCGAGGCCAAATCGCGTTCGACGGGAGCAAACTGCGCTCCGGCAAGAAATTCGCGAAGCTCGAGATCGCTGTGGCGCGAGAACCACGCGCGCAGGTTCTCACCACTCTCCCGCGTCGTGAGGTAAGTGCGGAGCAGTCGCTCCAGCGCTTCGGGCACCTCGGTCGCCGGCACGCGATATCCCACCGGCCGCGCGGTTCGCGCCCATGCGCCTACTGATCCGCCTGCGCAGAAATAGTAGGCGTCCACCAGCTTGCCGTTATGCTTGATCTTCTTTCCCTCGAGCCCAATGTCCGCGATCCAATGCTGGCCGCAACTGTTGGGGCAGCCGGTGACGTGCAATTTGAGCTGCTGATCGAATTCGGGAATGCGCGACTCGAGCTCTTCAACGAGCCATCGGGCAAACGATTTCGTTTCCGTAATTGCCAGCTTGCAGAACTCCGTGCCGGTGCAGGCGACAGCGCCGCGCCAGAAGGGTGTCGCTTCAACCTGCAGATCGATATGCTGCAGCTCCCGCGCGAGTTCAGAAGCGCGGCTCCGCGGCACATTGACGAAAATGAGGTTCTGCATCGTGGTTGTGCGCAGTTCGCCCGTGCCGAAGCGTTCGGAGAGCTCGGCGGCCTGGGCAAGCTGATCTCCAGAGACGCGTCCGCGGAGAACCGACGCGCCGACATAGGCGAGCCCAGGCTGCTGCTGCGCATGAATTCCAACGTGGTCGCGATAGATATCGGCCGGAACCTGCTCATACTCAGCAGCCTCGAGCTTGTAGCCCAATCTCCACTCAAGCTCGCAACGGAACCGTTCTTCACTCCACCCTTGCTGAAGAAACAGGTGCTTGAGCCGTGCACGTTCCCGGTTCTCGCGCAATGCTGATTGTTCACGAAAGAGTTCCGCCACCGCACGCACCACATCGACCGCTTTTTCCAGCGGAATAAATGCGTTCAGCCGAACTCCGAGATGCGGATCAGCAGAAAGCCCGCCGCCCACACGCAGAGAAAATCCTGCCTCTGTTCGGCCAATCCGGACTCGCTCAGTCGCAGTCAGCGCGACATCGTTGATTTCGGGATACGAGCACCACGTTCTGCACCCTGTCGCGGTAATTTTGAATTTGCGCGGCAAATTGTAGAACTCCGAATTTCCGGAGAGTGCGCGCGCGATTCCCTGCGCGATCGGCGACGCGTCGAAGATCTCATCGGCCGCAACTCCCGCCAGTGGACATCCGGTCACGTTGCGCACCACGTCTCCGCATGCGCCTTTGGGGCCGAGTCCCACGGCTGCGAGTGCATCCATGGTTTCGACCAGTCCTTCAATTGTCAGCCAGTGCAGTTGAATGTTCTGTCGGACCGTGATGTCAGCCAGATTGCGAGCATGTTTCTTCGCGACCGCTGCAATCGCACGCAATTGATGAGAGTGCAGAATGCCGTTCGGCAAACCGATGCGCATCATGAAATACTCGGTCGCGAGTCCCTCGCCGCCTTTGCCTCCGATAGCGCCTGCTCCATCGCCCTGCGTGTAAATCCCCCACCATTTGAAGTACGCGTTGGCCCATTGCGAAGGAATGCTGCCGCGCCCATCGCGAGCAAACTGCCGGATCTGTTCGACGTGATCCCAGGGGTTGAGTTCACGCTTCAGGCGCTCGATCTTCTGCGCCTTGGTTTCTTTCACGACTTGTGCCGCTTCTGCCATAGAGATCCTTAGAAATGAGCTACGCGGCTGGCGCCAAGCACCAATCCAAGCGTGAGGGTTGCAATTACGATTTCTCCCAGAGCTCCCACCACAAACGGACGCAGCCCTTGCTTCGCCATCGCGCGGATGTCGGTTCGTAGACCGACCCCTGCAAAGGTGAGCAGGAACGCCCAGCGCGAAAGATTCCCCAGCGCTGCCGTCTGCGCCTTGTCAAAGACATGGAAGCTCGCGAGCGCCGAGATGAGCAGGAAGCCGAGTACAAATTTGGGAAACTTGGTCCAGAGGAATTGAGCTTTGTTTGGCTTGAATTCCCTAGCCTTGCTGGCAGCCCAGCGCAGAGCAAATCCAAGCACTACAAACCCAATCATCGCGTTGCGGGTGGTCTTCGCCAGCACAGCAAATTTCTGCGCGATGTCGGAGTAGATCGCGCCGGTTGCAACCGCTTCTGCCGTGTTGTCTACGGCAAGGCCAGACCAGAGTCCGAAGGCGTGATCGGACATGCCGAGCGCGTGTCCGATGAGCGGGAATGTGAACAATGCAATGGCGCCGAGCGCCAGGATGGCGGCTATTGCGAAGGATGCATCCTCGTCGTCGGCGTCGATCGCGCCCTGCGTGGCAATAATTGCTGAGACTCCGCAAACTGACGATCCCACCGCGAGCAGTGCGCTGAGATTTCGGTTTAATCCAAACAGACGGCCAAGCCATGTCATGAAGGTGATGGCAAGCGCCAGCTCGATAACAACCAGCACAAGGCTCACGCTGCCCATTAGCGCCAGGTCGCCAACCAGAAAGCGGGCTCCGAGCAGGACAATTCCCGTCTTGAGCCAGAAATCATACGTGGCGATCCCGGCGCGAAAGACCTTCGGGACTCCTACGGTATTGGCAACAACCACGCCAATGAGAATCGCCCAAAGAACATATTCAATATTGGGAAGGTGCAAATGATGCGTCTTGCCGTAGAGCGCGATCCTCTGCTCGATGAATTTTCCGAGTAGCCCGATCGCGGCGAGCAGGGCAATGCCCGGCAAGGGTTCGAAAAGCCGTTCTGGGAAGGAGGCTAGTCTCGGTTGCGGTATCGCAGCGGTTGCCATCTCGATCTCCTCTACCAGGGAACTTTCTTGATCACGCCCAGGCGCACGATCACAGCCAGGGCCAGCGCTGTCCACACGGCGAGCGCATCCAGTGACAGGGAAAAACGTTTGCGAAGTTGCGTCATAGCTGCTCCATTTGCGGCTGAAAGTAAGAAAGCCCATCCGGTATGGATGGGCTCTGGAGACTTATCGGGAACTGCTAAGAAAGTCTAGGAATGCACCTCCACACACGAGCGCACACAAATCCGACAACAACACATGCTCGCGATGGAGAGGTTATGCATTAGCAAAATAAACTATCGGACGGAGGTCTGGTCTGTCAACTGCGCATGAGATTCGAGTGGAAGGTTGCGGGATTCACGGATTTTGGCAATACATCCCAAGTAGTTCTGTGACAGGGAATAAGGAGAGCCGGCCGCCTCGGCCGTGTTTGGGAGTGGCACCTCATCACAAGGTTGGATCGGACAGTCAAAAGTCAAAACCCGGCCGAGGGCGGCCGGTTCTCCTTTCAATTAGCGTTCCACTTTAATCAGCGTTCCACTGACATTTGGGATGTCACCATTTTCGTCCCTCAAACTCCCTGAACCTCGCATCGAGATCGCTCAACAACTTCGCTCTCACCGGCGGCTCAACGAAGCTATACGCAATCGAGTCCCTTACGATCTTCTTCAATTCCGCATACGTCAGCCCATAAGCCTGAACAGCCCGCACATACTCATGCGTCATATCGCTCCGCGAAACACCCTCATCATCGGTAGCGATCACGACCGGCACTCCATACTTGCGGTACACCGGGAAAGGATGCCGATCCCCTTTAACGCCGAGAATCAGATCATTGCTTGTGAGACAAATCTCCACCGCGATCTGCTTCTGCGCCATCTCTCGCAAGAGCTCGAGCGGACGATCTTCCTGCATCACATCCGCTCCGTGTCCGATGCGCTGCGCATGACCGGTATGGATCGCCTCGCCAATATGCGAACGCAGCCCGCTCGGCGGTACCTGACCTGGAGCGAGCTCACCCGCATGTTCCGTGAGGTGCACGTCGGGATAGAGCTTGTGGAAGTAATCAAAGATCCTCATGTGCAGGTCGTAATCGTGCATCGAGGTGTATCCGTCTTCCGGCATCACGGGATTCACAGCTACGAACCGCGGATCGGCCTTCACGACGGCAAACCCGGTCATGATTTCAGCAAAGACCTGCTCTTTCGCCGTTCCGCGATAGACCTCGTAGATGTAGCGGATCGTCACCTTGCATCCGGGATCGGTATGGGCGGCTTCGGGACAACCGAGCACACGATCTTTCTCCGCCTCGGCGTCGTTGAGGATTTTCAGAACGCCCGCGACGGCGCTCTGGATTCCGGCAGCATTGAGCTTCTCGCGTTGTTCGTCGAAGTTATCGCTCCAAGCCGTTTTGGAACCAATCGCTCCGGAGTTCCGGTCGAATCCGACTGTCATCTCCAGGTACGACTCATTCTGGTGTCCAGCGCGCGAAGCCACTTCAGCAAGCGTTTCTCCAGTGTGAGCATTTGCCACTGCGACGAAGCGCCCAAAGGTCTGGAAAAAATGATCTTCAGCCGACTCCGAGCTCCCCGGCATGGAGTATGGAACGAAGTCGCGCATCGAAAGCGCGTCGATCATCAAGCGGTAGAGCGTCGGATCACTCGTCAGCCGTTCGGCGGGAACGATATCCCGTGACTCGTCGCATGGAGGCTGCGCAAAGGTAAGATGTTTTTGATCGATGCACAGCTTGTCGTTGACGGCGAACTGCAGATAACTCTCCGCATAAATTGCGCCGATTAGGTGATTGTGAAGGTCTCCACCTTTCGGCATTTCCCGCAAGAAAGCCGCAAGCAGCGGCGGACTCTTGCGTATGGATTCCAGATAATTGGAAGTTCGCTGTTCAGGAGTTTGCGCGAAGAATAATGGTGAACAAACGATCAGAAGATATAGGCAAGAAATTACTCTCGACATGGGAATCGCAAAGGATAACAGTTTTTGCCTGCGTGGTTCCGGCCGCCCTCGGCCGGGCATGGGCTGGGGCTTCCAAAGGTTCGATCTTTTGATGGGAAATCATCAACGGGAAAGTCGCACGAACTATATTTATGGAGTCCCCGCACCGTACCGGCCGAGGGCGGCCGGAACCACGTAGGCAAACAAAAGCCTCCCAAATCGGGAGGCCTTGTTTTTTGATTTGCAGAGTTTATTTGGGGTTCGAGGTGCCAGCGGTGCTTCCCGAGTCCGTAGTGGTGGTGCTCTTCTTGTGCTTCTTGTGATGCTTCTTGGTGGTCGTGGTCGTGGTCTTGGTCGTGCTCTGGTCACCGGAGGCTGTCTGTCCCGAAGACGCAGTGCTTCCGCTTGTTCCGCTCTGTCCTGACGGGGCGCTGTCCTGAGCGAAGCTCAGCGACGCTGTCAGAGCGAGGGCAAATACCATGGTCAACAGTTTTTTCACTTGTTCCTCTCCTCTTGGGGTAAGTAGAGATAAAACCGAGTGACGCGATCTCTGCCCCATATTGTAGACAAAATTTGGCAATCGCACACAACTGGCTGGAAATGACGCGGATCGCGTCTAAGATCGCCTTCCTGCGATACCATTCCAGTAAATGAGCAGCACGGACGAGAGCTCCGGATCCTCGCCTGTCATTGAATTCCGTGAAGTTGGCTACAAACTCGCCAATCAGAGTTTGCTGTGCGACATCAGCTTCTCTGTTTCCGCAGGTGAAACTCTGGTTCTGCTCGGGCGAAGTGGCGCGGGTAAGACCACTGCGCTGAAGCTCATCAATCGCCTGCTTACGCCTACGTATGGCGAAATACAAGTGAATAGCCGCAGCACGATCTCGTGGGATCCAATTCTGTTGCTGCGATCGATCGGATGGGTGATCCAGGAGTCCGGACTTTTTCCTCACTACTCTGTGGAAGGCAATATCGCTGTGGTGCCGAGGCTTGAGCGTTGGCCGGAGGATCGCGTAAGAGCACGCGTCTCCGAACTCATGCAGCTTGTCGGGCTGGACGCGAATTTGCGAACTCGATACCCACATCAGCTCTCCGGTGGCCAGCGGCAGCGTGTTGGGGTGGCAAGGGCGCTGGCGGCCGACCCCCGCATTCTGCTGATGGACGAACCCTTCGGCGCACTCGATCCAATCACTCGCGCGGAGTTGCAGAAGGAGTTTCTGGATCTGCAACGGCGCCTGCGAAAGACGGTCGTAATGGTTACCCATGATCTTCACGAGGCCCTGCGGCTTGCCTCGCGTATTGCGTTGCTCGATTCGGGAAAGTTGATCGGCCTGTTCGGCAGTCAGGAATTTGCCCATTCACAGGACGAACGCGTGCTGAAGTATGTGAGCCCGTTTCGGGAAGCGGCGTTGCCGATCTAATATGCTCAACTTCTTCATCAGGAACCGAGGCCAAATCGCCTCGCTCACGCTCGAGCATCTGTGGCTCGTGGGCGTTGCTATGGCTTTTGCCGTGATTGTTGGCATTCCGCTTGGAATCCTCGTGAGCCGCAATCCATGGCTGCGTAAACCTGTCCTGGGCGGAACGAACGTTCTGCAGACCATTCCTAGTCTGGCGCTGTTCGGGTTTCTTCTGCCCGCTCCATGGCTGGGAGCACGCGCTGATCGCCTGGCCATCGTTGCGCTTGTGCTGTACGCGCTGCTGCCAATTGTGCGCAACACCTACACAGGGATCATGAGCATCGATCCCGCAGTAAGAGAAGCGGCGATTGGAATGGGAATGACAGGCAACGAGCTTCTCACGCAAGTGGAGCTCCCGCTGAGCGCGCCCTTCATGCTCGCCGGAATTCGCATTGCAACAGTGACTGCAGTAGGAGTTGCGACGATAGCTGCGGCCGTCGGTGCAGGAGGTCTCGGCGAACTTATTTTTCGCGGCGTCGCGATGGTGAACGATCAATTGATTCTTGCCGGAGCCATTCCCGCAGCCCTGCTCGCGATCGTGGCCGACATTGCGCTTGGTGCAGTCGAGAAGCGGCTCCGCGTGCCCAACCCATGAGAGCGCGTGCCCGCCCACGCTGCATGGTAGAGATGCGGCATGCTGCGTCTCTGCCATGCCGCTTGCACCATGGAATCTGTCATCCTAAGGCCCTGATTTGGCCGAAGGACGTCCCGGGATGCCTGAGAGTGCTGGGTCGCAGGTGCGGCTCTTTGACCAAAGATGCCGTATTGCAGGCTTTGATTGCAACGCTGCTCATCCTGACCACCGGCTGTCAGCCCTCACACTCCAACCGAATCGTCGTCGGCTCAAAGAACTTCAGCGAGCAGGTGGTCCTCGCAGAACTGATTGCACAACACATCGAAGCCAAATTGCACGTACAGGTCGAGCGACGATTTTATTTGGCAGGAAGCTATATCGCTCACCAGGCAGTGTTGGCGGACCGTATCGATCTCTATCCCGAATATACCGGCACCGCCTTCACAGCAATCCTGAAGCAAGCTCCAAACTGGGACGCGAACGTTGTTTTCAACCAAGTGCGCGAGCAGTACGAGAAACAATTTCACCTCACCGTAATCTCGCCGCTCGGATTCAACAACTCGTTTGCGATGGTCATGCGCGGCGCGGAGGCGCGCAGACTCGGCATATCGAAACTCTCCCAAGCGAAAACCTACTCACCGCAATGGACGTTCGGCTGCGGCTACGAGTTTCTCGAGCGTCCGGACGGCTATTCGGGCTTTGTAAGGAGGTACGATCTTACGTTTGCCGGCAAGCCGCGCGTGATGGACCTTGGCCTCTTGTATCGCGCTCTCAAGGATCACCAGATAGATCTTGCCGCCGGCAACGGCACTGACGGTCTGATTGCAGCGCTGGACATGGCGGTGCTCGAAGACGACCTGCACTACTTCCCGCCGTACGAGGCTGTTCCCATTGTGAACGACAAAGCCCTGCGCCGCTTCCCTCAACTCGCGACGACGCTGAACGATCTCACCAACACTATCTCTGACGGCGAAATGCGGCGGATGAACTATGCGGTCGATGGCGAGCACCGCGACGTGGTCGATGTAGTCAGGGAATTTCGGGAGAAGAAAGGACTGTAAAGAATCGGGCCATCGGGCCAAGTAAGAAGGCCATCGGCACTCGGCTGTCGGCTTTCGGCCTCTGGGTTGCTGTGTAACTCACAGAAGAGCTTCCTGGCAGAAAGCCGAACGCCGATAGCCGAACGCCTTTTGAGTTTTTACTTCACCCGATGGCCCGATCACCCGATTCTTTCTATAATCTCGCTCACTCATGCTCACTCGCCGCGACTTCACCAAACTTGCTGGACTCGGTGCAGCAACTGCGCTCGTCCCATCGATCTCGACAGCCCAGGAACAGAATGCGCCGAGTCTTCCTGCGCCGATTGCGCAGCTGAAGTCGCGCAAAGCTGAAGCCAAGCCAATCGCGATCGAGGAGCGGCAGCAGCGGCAGGAGCGGGCCCGCCAACTGATGCGCGAGAACAACCTCGACGCCATCCTGATGATCGGCGGCACTTCGCTGGTGTACTTCACGAACATTCGCTGGTGGAACAGTGAGCGGCTGTTCGCGGCGGTTCTTCCCGCGAAGGGAAATCCTTTTTACGTCTGTCCCGCATTCGAGGAGGACCGGGCGCGCGAGCAGATCGCCAATGGTCACGAAGGCAACAACGCCGACGTTCGCACGTGGCAGGAGGACGAGGATCCGTACCGCCTGGTCGCCGCCGGGCTCAAAGATCGGGGTATCAGCAGTGGACGCATTGGCATTGAAGAGCGCACGACATTTGTCTTTAGCGACGGCATCGCAAAAAGCGCACCCCAAGCGAGCATCACCAGCGCAACTGCCGTGACTGCGGGATGCCGGATGATCAAGACTCAGCACGAGCTCGATCTCATGCGCCTGGCGAATCAGGTGACGCTTGAGGCCTACGAGGCAGTTTACAAGTCCTTGCACGCGGGAATGTCGCAATATGACTTTGCCAACCTCATCGAAGCTGCCTATTCCAAATTGGGATTTCGTGGCGAAGCCAGTGTGAACACCGGCGAGGCTTCTGCCTTGCCGCACGGATCGGCGAAGCCGCAGATCATCCGCGAAGGCACAATCGTCCTCATCGACGATGGCTGTTCGGTGGAAGGCTATCAGTCGGACATCAGCCGAACGTTCGTTCTTGGAAAACCGACCGACAAGATGCGCAAGGTCTTCGATATCGTCCACCGAGCTCAAAGCGCCGCGCGCCAGCAGGCGCGGCCCGGAGTAGAAGCGCAATCAGTGGACGCAGCCGCGCGCAAGGTGATCGCCGACGCTGGCTACGGACCGGACTACAAATACTTCACGCACCGCGTCGGCCATGGCATTGGCATGGACGGCCACGAGTGGCCGTATCTAGTGCGTGGTGACACCATCGCGCTGCGCCCGGGCATGGCTTTCAGTGATGAGCCAGGGATTTACATTCGCGGAGAATTCGGCGTGCGGCTCGAGGACGATATGTACATCACCGAGAACGGCGCCGAGCTATTCACGCCGCAGAGTCCGTCGCTTGAGGACCCTTTTGGGAAGGGATGAAGAATCGCGTGATCGGGCCAAGTAAATGGCCATCGGCACTCGGCTGTCGGCCTTCGGCCTCTGTGTTACTGCGTAACTCACAGGAGAGCTTCCTGGCAGAAAGCCGAACGCCGATAGCCGAACGCCTTTTGAGTTCTTACTCCACCCGATCACCCGATTGTATTATTTCCCCGGCCCCTTCTGCGTCAGCTCGGCATCGATGTCGATCTTAATCTCTTCGCCAATCATCACCGCCGGAGCTTTTGCTCCGACGCCGAAGTCTTTGCGGTTGACGCTGGTCGATGCCGAAAGTCCACGACGCTTACCTCCACCGCGCTCAATGGGTGCTGATGGACCATCCACGTCGAGGGTAACTTCCTTCGTCACGCCATGAATGGTAAGGTCACCGACAACTTTCAGTTTGCCCTCCCCATTCTTACTGATGCTCTTCGACTTGAAGGTGATCTGGGGAAACTGCGCGGCGTCGAAGTAATTCGGACTCTTCAAGTCGCTGTCGCGATTCTCGTTGCCTGTGTCGATCGTATTGACTTCCATGGTCGCGGTGACACTCGACTTGGTGACGTCATTGTCGTCAATCATTGCCGAGCCGGCGGTCTTCACAAAGCGGCCATGAACATTGCTAATGCCCATGTGGCGCACGGTGAAGCCAGCCGTGGTGTGCGCGGGATCGATTTGCCACTCTGCGCCCTGAGCCCAGACAGCGGCGGTGAATAGTGCAACAGCGAACAAGCTGATTGCGTGTCGTTTCATTCGGTCTCCTGAAAAAATCGAATTAGTTCAATCAGAGATGCAGGACATTGTACGGTCTGATGCAAATTTTGCGCACGTTAACTTAGCATCACTTCGCGACTTTGGTCTGCTTCCTTGCATTCGCCGATGCTCCCACCCGCCGCATCTGAGGCTCGCCGTTCTGCTGCATGAGCTTGGCGATCAGACCGGTCCAGCCCGTCTGGTGCGACGCACCCAGTCCGGCGCCGGTGTCGGCGTGGAAATACTCATAAAAAAGCACAAGGTCTTTCCAGTAAGGATCGCTTTGGAATAGCGGATTCCGCCCGTGCGCCGGGCGCTTTCCCTCTGCGTTTCGCGTAAATAAGCCTGCTAAACGATCGGAGAGCTCAGCCGCCACCTGGCCGAGATTCATTGAGTTTCCCGATCCGGTCGGACACTCCACTTTCAGCTTGTCGCCGTAGTAGTGGTGATAGCGCTGCAGCGCCTCGATAATCAGGAAGTTGACAGGAAACCAAATTGGGCCGCGCCAATTGGAGTTGCCGCCGAACAAACTCGTGGTCGACTCACCTGGCTCATAGTCCACCACAGACTCGCGTCCGCCAATCTCCAGCTTGAATGGATGATCGCGGTGAAACTGCGAGATGCTGCGGATTCCATACGGCGACAGGAACTCCTTCTCGTCGAGCATAATCTGCAAAATCCGCCGCAGACGCTTTTCATCGACGATCGCCAGCAGTTGCCGTTCCTTCACGCCTTCGGCGTGGAAGCATGCGATGTTTCTTGTAAGGTCCGGACGATGCTCCAGATACCACTGGATTCTGTGCGCGAAGTTCGGCAAGCGCTGCATCAGTCCGGGTTCGAGTGTCTGCACGGCGAACAGCGGCACCAGTCCCACAATGGAACGAATGCGCATGGGGATGTGCTCGCCATCGGAAACGTGCAGCACGTCGTAATAGAAGCCTTGTTCCTCGTCCCAGATCCCTTCGCCATCGATGCTGCGGTTCATCGCGTTCACGATGTACAGGAAGTGCTCCCAGAACTTGATGGCCGTATCCTCGTACACGGGATCCTGCATCGCCAGATCCAGCGCGATCATCAGCATGCTGAGGCTGTAAGTAGCCATCCAACTGGTGCCATCGGATTGCTCCATGAAGACGCCGCTCGGAAACTTCATGCTGCGATCAAAGGCGCCGATGTTGTCCAGTCCCAGGAAGCCTCCCTCAAAAATGTTGTTGCCTGAGGTATCTTTCCGGTTCACCCACCAGGTGAAGTTGATCAGCAGCTTGTGAAAGATGCGCTCGAGATAAGCAAAGTCCCCTTTGCCCGTCATGCGCCGCTCGATCTGATAGACGCGATGCGCAGCCCAGGCGTGCACCGGCGGATTCACGTCCGAGAAGTTCCACTCGTACGCAGGCAACTGCCCATTGGGATGCATGTACCATTCGCGGCATAGCAGCGTGAGCTGATCCTTGGCGAAGTTCCAGTCCATCAAAGCAAGCGGAACACAATGGAAAGCCAGATCCCAGGCCGCGAACCACGGATACTCCCACTTGTCCGGCATGGAGATGATGTCGTCTGAGTAGAAGTGGCTCCAGTCGTGATTTCTGCCCTGAAGCCTTTCCTTGGGCGGCGGCGGTTGTGCGGGATCGCCCGCGAGCCACGTGCGCACGTCGTAGTTGTAGAACTGCTTCGACCAAAGCATGCCGGCAAAGCCTTGGCGCATGATGTTGCGACCCTCAGGCGACATCGACTGCGGAATGATGTCGCGATAGAACTCGTCGGCATCCAAGATTCGTTCGTGGAAAACCTCATCGAATGCCTTCCCGAAATGATCCTGCATGCTGTTGATGTTTTCGGTAAATACCAGCTTGACGACCGCGCTCTCGCCCGGCGCGATCTCCAGGTCGTAATACGCCGATGCCTTGGTCCCGGTCTGCTCTGCGTTGATGCGATAGCGCTGCGCCTTCACCACGTAATCGTTGATGCCGTCTTTCTGATAAAAGCCGCGATTAGGCGCGTTGAACAGACGCCTCAGATTGCTCTCGTTTTCCGTGAACAGAAGCTGTGGCGATCCCTCGGCGAAGAGCCAGCGCTCGCCGTACTGGGGATGGTAGACGCGCATTAAAGGCATGCCCTGAACGTCAGCCATACGCTCCAGCTTCGGCTTGATCTGCTCGGGATCGTCTTTCCACGACCAGAGGTTGCGAAACCAGATCGTCGGCAGCAGGTGCAGCCGTGCCGTTTCGGGACCGCGATTCCACGCGGTGATGCGAATCAGTATGTCCTCGCTCGTCGCCTTCGCATATTCGACAAACACGTCGAAATAGCGCCCATCATCGAATATTCCGGTATCCATCAGCTCGAACTCGGGATCGAGGCGCGTTCGCCGGCGGTTCTCCTCAATCAGCCGCGGGTAAGGAAACTCCTGCTGCGGATACTTGTACAAAGCCTTCATGTAAGAATGCGTCGGTGTGTTGTCCAGATAGAAGTAGCATTCCTTTACATCTTCTCCATGATTGCCTTCTTGTCCGCTCAGTCCAAAGAGCCGCTCTTTGAGAAACGGATCATGCCCATTCCACATGGCCACGGCAAAGCAGATGAGCTGATGCCGATCGCAGAATCCGGCGATGCCATCTTCATTCCAGCGATATGCACGCGATCGCGCCTGATCAAAAGTGAAATAACCCCACGCATCGCCATTCGCACTGTAGTCCTCGCGAACTGTGCCCCACGCGCGCTCGCTGAGGTACGGCCCCCAGCGCTTCCAGTAGACTTCGCGATTCTTGTCTTCGATTAGGCGTTCGTGTTCTTTACGCATGAAGAGGCAGCGGAAAAGCAGCAATTAGCGATTAGCAATTAGCTACAGCAGTATCTCTATCGGATTGCAGACTGTTCACTTTGTTGCAGGATAAATGTTTCGATGTTGCTCGGCGAACTTGGGAACTAATGAATTGTCATCCTGAGGCCAGATGTTGGCCGAAGGATCTCCCGCGATGTTTCCGACATGATTGCAGCCAGTGCGGCTCTTTCACCAAGAACTCGGGCATTTTTGGCCAAAGTGCCATGCGAGGGCGACTAAGTTCGACGCATTCCGGGAGATCCTTCGGCCAACATCGGGCCTCAGGATGACAACGCAACAGTGCAGTCACTTAGTCGCTGGCGCGAGCGTCGCTGCTGCCGCCCTATCCACCAGCCAAATCAGTTCTCCGTGCGTCGGCTGCACATACTTCACTGGATAAACATCCGGGCTACCCTGACCGATCACCTCGCTGAAAGGCTGCGCTTTATCTTTCCCGCAGACCATCAGCAACACGCATTCTGCCTGATTGATCACAGGACGCGTGAAGGTAACCCGCCACGTATTGAACTTCGGCACCCAGTTCGCGACTACGCGCTTCTTGAGTTCATGAACAGCCGTTGTACCAGGAAAGAGCGAAGCGGTGTGACCGTCAGGTCCCATCCCAAGAAAGATCAGATCGAAGCGCGGCAGCTGATCGTCACCCTTGAGTTGAAAGACCTTCACCAGTTCGCGATCGTATTCTCCGGCTGCTTTGGCGGCATCGGGATTCTCGGTGTGAATGCGGTGAATGTTAGCCGCGGGAATTGGGACCTTCGACAGCAGAGTCTCCTTAGCCATCCGGTAATTGCTGTCCGCATGATCGGGAGGCACATGGCGTTCATCGCCAAACAAAATTTGCACTCGCGACCAGTCCACCAGCTTGGGATTCTTCGCCGAGCGCTCGGCCAGGATGGAGTGCATCGTTTTGGGCGTCGATCCACCCGAGAGTGCGACGGTGAATCGCCCATGATGCGAAATCGCGCGCTTCGCGCGCGCAACAAATTCGTCGGTAGCGGCCGCTGCGACTTGTTGAAGATCCTCGAGTACATGGATGCTGGGCTTGGACATCAGTTGCTGCCTTTGCGGAGAAAGTAAACCCCAACCATAGAATAATTGGCTTTTACTTTGCCCGATGACCCGATCAGCCGATAACCCGATGGCTCAATTCTTCCCTTCACCCAATCGCCACCTGCCCAACCTCGCTCCCCGCATGCATCATCGCCACATGTCCCGCGCCGAGCAGCGCGGTCTTGTCATTCAGCACCACGCGCACGGGAATGTTCTCGAGCAGCGGACGCAGGCGTCCCTTATCGCAAAATGCCTGGAAGAAGCGCGGCTCCTTCATTTTGAGCAGAATCTTCGGCGCGATGCCGCCGCCGATGTAGACGCCACCTGTTGCCAGATACTTGAGCGCCAGATTTCCCGCAGCTGCTCCGTAGATCTCAACAAAAAGATTTACCGCCTGCACGCACAACGGGCTCTTTCCCGAAAGACCGTGCTTTGAAATCACTGCCGAAGCATCGCCCGCCTTGATTTCGTCGGCGAGCCAGGCCTCTTCCTTCCCTTTTCCGGTATCGCGCAGGAACTCGTAGATATTGAACTGCCCGGGACCAGAGAGGACGCGCTCCCAACTCACGTGTCCGCCGAACTTCTGGTGCAGGTAATGCCAAAGTTCGGCCTGAAGCTCGTTCGCTGGAGCAAAGTCGGCGTGTCCACCCTCGGCCGCAAACGGATGATGCACATCGCCGTCCCAATATAGTCCGGCTTCGCCCAATCCAGTGCCGGCGGAAATGACAGCACGATTTCCCTTCGCTTCCGGTACTCCCGGAGCGATCACCTCGAAATCTTCTGCGCACAGCTCGGAGAGTCCATGCGCGTTAGCTAAGAGATCGTTGATCAGGTAAACCTTGTTCAGGCGGAGTTCCTTCTCAAGTTCCTTCTCGTCGATGATCCACGGCAGGTTTGGAGCTTCGACGCGGCCTTCATTCACCGGTCCGGCGACACCAAAGCAGGCAGTCCCGATTTGGTATCGATACTTGTCTCTGAATTCAAGCACTGCGGCATAGAGACTGCTGTAATCGTGGCTGTGCTTGACCTCTTCCACGATGGGGCGCAAACGTCCGTTCTGCCCTTCAAAATATGCAAGCCTTGCGCTCGTACCGCCGATGTCGCCGGCCAGGATCATGGTCAAGATTGTCTTTCTCCCATTGTTGCTCGAGGAATCGGGCCATCGGGTGATCGGGTCATCGGGTGAAGTAAGAAGGCTATCGGCACTCGGCTGTCGGCTTTCGGCCTATGTGTTGCTATGTAACTCACAGGACAGCTTTCTGGCAGAAAGCCGAACGCCGATAGCCGAAAGCCTTTTGGGTTTCACTTCACCCGATGACCCGATGGCCCGATTCCTATAGGTTTCTCCAGTGTCTGCCATCCCGAGCCATCAACTCCTCAGCCTCCCTCGGCCCCCACGTGCCTGCCTGGTAGTTCGGGAATTCCCTTGGAGGCAGCGCCTTCCACACGTCGAGCACTGGATCAACTGCTGACCAACCGGCCTCGACCATATCCGCGCGCTGAAAGAGAGTGGCATCGCCGATCATGCAGTCGTAGAGCAATACTTCGTAACCAGTTTGCGCGGTGCCGCCAAAATAATCCTGGTAGTTGAAGCTCATGTGCACTGGCCCGACCTTCACCAGCGGACCCGGAACCTTGGCGCCGAACTTAAGCGCAATACCTTCTTCCGGCTGGACGTTGATGACTAATTGATTGCTCGGCAGGTGCTCGATGTCGGTGTCGCGGAAGAGCACGAACGGCGCGCGCTTGAACTCAATGGCGATTTCCGTATGTCGCCGCGCCATGCGTTTGCCTGTGCGCAAGTAGATCGGAACGCCTGCCCAACGCCAGTTGTCGATCGAGAGCTTCAGTGCGATGAAGGTTTCAGTTCGGGAACTGGGATTCACGCTCGGCTCCTGACGGTAGCCAGGCATGCGTTCGCCTTTCTGCGTCGTTCCAGTGCCGTATTGACCGCGCACGGCGTTGTGAATCACCTCTTCTCCGCTCATCGGACGAATGGCGTGCAGCACCTTCGACTGCTCATCACGCACGTCATCTGCCTGGAACGAGATCGGAGGCTCCATCGTGGTCAGGCTGATGAGCTGCATGATGTGGTTGGGCACCATGTCGCGCAGCGTGCCCGAGGTGTCGTAGTAGCCTCCACGGCCTTCCACTCCCACGGTCTCGGCCACAGTGATCTGCACATGATCGATGTAGTTGCGGCTCCAGATCGGCTCGAAAAGTCCATTCCCAAAACGGAATACTAAGATGTTCTGCACCGTCTCTTTGCCCAGATAATGATCGATGCGGAAGATCTGGCTCTCGTAGAGCACTTCCTTGATCTGCTTATTCAGCTCCCTGGCTGACTCCAGATCATGCCCGAATGGCTTCTCGATGATGACCCGGCGCCAGGAACCGTTCTCTTCCTCCGAAAGATTTGACTCGCCCAGCTTCTGCACCGAGGTGGCAAAGAACTGCGGCGCGATGGCGAAGTAAAAGAAGTAATTGCCGTGCGTCCCGTGGACCTCATCGACTTCCTTCAACTGCACGCGCAAGCGCTTATAGGCTTCGCTGTCGCCGAATTCGCCCTGCACATAATAAGAATGACGTTCAAGCCAATCCACCAGTTCCGGATCGGCGCCCTCGGCGAACTGCTTGAGCGAATCGCTGACATGCTTGCGAAACTGATCGGTAGTCCAGCCATCCTTGGACATGCCGACGATGGCGAACTCGCGCGACAGCAGTCCGGTGCTCAACAGGTTGTAGATCGATGGCAGCAGCTTGCGCTTGGTAAGGTCGCCGGTCGCACCGAAGATGACCATTACGCAGGGACCGGTGGTCTTGGTGTGTGGAATGTTTGTCTGTACGGACGTTGCGGTCGCCATATGAGTCCTTTTTCTGCAGCTTACTTTTTATCGACTGTCATCTATCGACTGTCATCCTGAGGCCCTCTCTTGGCCGAAGGATCTCCCGAAATATTTCGGACGTACTTGCAGCCAGTGTGGCTCTTTCACGAGAACCCCAGACGTTTGGCCAAAATGCCACGCGGCAGCAATTACGTTTGACACATTCCGGGAGATCCTTCGGCCAAAAGAGGCCTCAGGATGACAGTTCTTTACTGCACGACAGTGGCTTACTGCATGGTAGAAGCGCAGCATGCTGGGTCTCTACGAAAATTTATCGGGCACTGTCGCACAGCCTCCGTCGGCTGTGGCTCTGCCCAAAACGAACACAGGCGAGGGCGCCTGTGCCACAAATGAGTTGATACCAAACTGCTTCGTGGCCGAAAGCCGACAGCTGATGGCCGAAAGCCGTTTTCAAGCAATCTTTCCCGCCGCCTTCTTCGGCTCAACATGTCCGCCAAACTTTTGCCGCATGGCTGACAACGTCTTCTCGGCAAATGTGTGTTCCTGGCGCGAGCGGAATCTGGTGTACAGCGCGGCCGTCAGCACGTCAGCCGGAACCGCTGTGGCGACCGCGGCTTCGATTGTCCAGCGTCCTTCGCCGGAGTCCTGGACGAATCCGCTGTATTGGGCAAGTTCGGGATCTTCTATAAGGGCCATCGCCGTCAAGTCGAGCAGCCACGAGGCCACTACCGATCCCCGACGCCACACTTCGGCGATCTCCGGAAGGTTTAGGTTGTAGCGCTGATCTTCGGAAATTTCTTTGGAGTTGGCGTTGCGGAAAATATCGAAGCCTTCGGCATACGCTTGCATCAGGCCGTACTCGATGCCGTTGTGCACCATCTTCACGTAATGTCCCGCTCCCGAAGGACCGGCGTGAATGTATCCCTGCTCGGCGGTGTTGCCCGGCTTCTTCTCCCATCCGGGAGTGCGTGGGATGTCACCGATTCCCGGCGCGAGTGTCTTGAAGAGCGGATCGAGACGCTTCACTGCCTCATCGGGACCGCCAATCATCATGCAATAGCCGCGATCGATGCCCCAGATGCCACCGCTGGTGCCGACGTCGACGTAGTGAATGCCTTTTGCCCTGAGGATCTTCGCGCGGCGGATGTCGTCCTTCCACATGGAGTTGCCGCCGTCGATGATGGTGTCGCCAGATTCGAGCCTTTCCGTGAGTGCGAAGACCGTCTTCTCGGTGGGATCTCCGGCGGGAACCATCACCCATACAGCACGCGGCTTGTTGAGTTTCTTCACTAGATCGTCCAGCCCGCTGCTGGGGACTGCGCCTTCCTTAGCGATCGCGTTGACAGTTTCGGCGCTCAGGTCAGAAACAACGATCTGATGGCCTCCGCGTATAAGGCGGCGCACCATGTTGCCGCCCATTCTTCCTAGACCTACCATGCCCATCTGCATAAGGTGGAACTCCTTTTAGAAATCGACACTCTTCGACCGTCATCCTGAGCCCCTCTTTTGGGCGAAGGATCTCCCGCGATGCGTCGGACTTAGTTGCCCCTTCGTGGCACTTTGGCCATGCACTCAGGCCCTCGTGAAAGAGCCGCACAAGCAGCAAGTAAGTCCGACATATTCCGGGAGATCCTTCGGCCAAAACCGGGCCTCAGGATGACAGTCTCTGAATTCAATCTGCATGGAGAGACGCAGCATACTGCATCTCTACCGATGTTCGTCACTTTGAGGTACTCAAATAACCTGCTTAACCACTCGATCCAGCGTCGCCAATCCCGCCGCCACATCTTTCCCTAAATGCACCCTCAGCGCCCGCCGATTCCGTTTGCTTAACACCTGGAAGTCGCCCCGCGCCTGCGCCGCTTTCACCACGCCGAACGTGAACTTCTGCCCGGGCACGGGCAGATCGGCTGCATCGTCGCAAGTGATCTGCAGAAAGACTCCCGTATTGGGACCGCCTTTGTATGCCTGTCCGGTGGAATGCAGGAAGCGCGGACCAAAGCCAAGGCACGTCGCTGATTTCTTGCGATCGCGGATCGCCTTGCGTGTGCTCTGCAGCGCCTTGTCATTAGCTTCGTTCATCTGCACGTAGGCGAGCAATGCCGCATAATCTCCAGCGCCAATGGTGTCGAGATGCGCACGGAGATACGCCGCCAGCGTCTTTTCTTTGCCTGCAGCAATCGTGAGCTTGCCTGCGTACTTCTCGTCCGCGAAGAGCTTGATGCCCTGGTCGTCGAGGATGGGGGACTCGGGCGGCAACGATCCGGTCTCTTCGTACTTCTGGGTGAGCTCGCGCGTCTCGATCTTGCTGGCCTCGACGTCGGGCTGATTGAAGCAGTTGATTCCGATCACAGATCCTGCAACCGCGGTTGCGATCTCCCAGCGGAAGAACTCCTGACCGATGTCGTACTTGTCCAGCACCTTGATGCGGACGACGGAGAGCCCAGCTTTCTCCAGCGCGTCCACCTTTGTGTCCTGCGCGGCATCGGCTGCGCCTTCCAGGCGGATGTAAACGAAGAGCCGGTCTTTGCCATAGACTTCAGGCGAGCCGACCTCTTCGCGATCCACCGGGATAATGCCTTTACCCTCTTTGCCAGTAGACTCGGCAAGCAACTGTTCGAGCCATGCACCCAGGTCGGAAATACCCGGAGAGGTAATGAGTGTGACCTTGTCTTTGCCGGCATTGCAGTGCACGCCCATGATGATTCCCAGAACGGCACCTGGATTGTCGGCTACGGGAACCGTCGCCGCACAGGCCTGCACCATCTCCTCGGTACAGTTCAGGAATTTCTTTACGTTTACGCCCATCACCGCTGAGGGTACGAGTCCGAAATCGGAGAGCGCGGAGTAGCGGCCGCCGATGTCGGCGCGTCCGTGGAAGATGTGACGGAACTTATCGCGGGTCGCGACCTTCTCGAAAGCCGATCCCGGATCGGTAATCGCGATGAAGTGCTCGCCAACTTTCGCTTCTCCTACCGTCTGCTTCATGCGCTCGAAGAAGTACTGTTTGAAGATGTTGGGTTCCAGCGTGCTTCCTGATTTGCTGGAGACGATGAACAATGTCGTCTTCAGGTTGAGCCTGCCCTCGAATGCTTTGATCTGCGCCGGATCAGTAGAGTCGAGCATGTGGAACTCGGGAAAGCCTTTCGCGCGTCCGAAAGTCATGCTCATAACTTCCGGAGCCAAGCTCGATCCCCCCATGCCGAGCAGCGCCACGTGGCTGAAGCCAGACTGCTGCACTTCTTCGGCGATGGAGTTGAGATGGGCGATATGCGCAAGTTGATCTTCGGTCATCGCCAGCCAGCCCAGCCAGTTGGATTCGTCGGAGTTGGTCCAGAGCGACGAGTCGCGTCCCCACAGGCGGCGCATCTTCTTGCCCTGTTCCCATTCCTGAACGGTCGCTTTCACCCTGGCTTCGAGATCGGCAGGCAGCTTCCACGTCATCTGGGCGATTTTTGGGGCTAAATTCTTCTTCCTGTTCTTCTCGATGGCTTCGAGCAATTTCCCGAATGCTTCTTCGAAGATATTCACTCCATCGGCGAGCAGTTTCTCCGTGGCGTCTTTCATCGACACCCCGGCGTTCGCCAGGTTCTGCATGGTTTGGCGCGCGGCGTCGAGATTGGCTTCGAGGCTTTCTTTGGGAACGCCGTGATCGCGGAATCCGTCGAAGGTTGCCGGAGGAATCGTATCGACGGTGTCTGGTCCGATAAGCTCCTCAACGTAGATCACATCGCGATAGCTTGGATTCTTGGTGCTGGTCGACGCCCAGAGCAGACGCTGTGTCTGCCCGCCCTTGGCCTTGAGCGCGTTCCATCTTGGGCCGCTGTAGATCTGCTTGTACCTTTCGTAAGTGAGCTTTCCATTGGCGATGGCGACTTTGCCTAACAGGGATTCGAGGAGCTGGCGCTCCTGGTCGGAGCCGGCACGCTTGATTTTTTCTGTCAGAAGGTTGTCGATAAGCGTATCGATGCGGCTGATGAAGAAGCTGGCCACGCTGGCCACGCGCGATACATCCCCGCCTGAAGCGGCAAATTTCTCCAGTCCGGTGATGTAGGCCTCGGCTACGTTTTCATACGCCTGCTGCGCGAAGAGCAACGTGACGTTCACGTTGATGCCTTCGCTGATCAGTTGCTGAATCGCCGGAACGCCGGCTGGAGTAGCAGGCACTTTGATCATCACGTTCTCACGCGCGACGCGCTTCCACAGACGGCGGGCCTCTTCGAGCGTTCCCGCGGTGTCGTTGGCGAGATCGGGCGAGACCTCCAGGCTCACGTATCCATCGCGGCGTTTCGTCGCTGTGTACACCGGCTTCATGATGTCAGCGGCGTCCTGAATGTCGCCGATCGCAATCTCTTCGTAGATTCCCTTCGCGTCCAGGTTGCTGGAGTTCAGGCGCGATAGCTTGTCGGCGTAGTCGTTGCTGCCGGCGATTGCCTTCTCGAATATCGCGGGATTCGAGGTAACGCCGGCGAGACCATCTTCGTCAATGTGGCGCTGCAGCTCACCGCTGGTGATAAGACTGCGCCGAATGTAGTCGAGCCATACGGATTGTCCGTAGGTGGCCAGCGCTTTGAGTGGATTGATGGAAGTGATGGACGTAATAGCAGTGGCACGAATCGCGCTCATTTTCTTGTACTCCTAAAAATTTTTAATTCGAGGCTGCATGGTAGAGACGCAGCATGCTGCGTCTTTACGAACGTTTAGTGAGTCCTGGTGGCACAGCCGCCCTCGGCTGTGGCTCCGCCCACACTCAACAACACTGGCACAGCCCGTACCACCATGAACTTTCCTGTTTTACTGACATACAAATTTGTCAGTAATCAGTGAATCCAGCCCTGTGCCCGAAGCACCTTGTCTGTTGCGAGCCTTGTGCAGAGCCACAGCCGAGGGCGGCTGTGCCACAAAATCCACAAGGAGCCTTCTACTGACAACCGCTTAGTGAATACTGCTTTTCACCGAAACTTTCTTCCCGTACCGCTCCTCAATCGACATCACCTTGTTCAGCCTGCGCTCGTGCCGTTCCTCATGCGTAAACGCGGCGCGCATGTAGTTGTCGACCAATTCCTTGGCTAATGCGACGCCGATTACGCGTGCGCCGAGGACCAGCACATTCATATCGTCGTGCTCCACGCCCTGATGCGCCGAGTAGCCGTCATGGCACAATCCAGCGCGGACTCCGGGCATCTTGTTGGCCGCCACCGACGCGCCCACGCCGCTGCCGCAAATCAGCACCGCACGTTTCACAGTGCCGTCGAGAATGCTCTTGCCCACAGCCTCAGCGAAATCCGGATAGTCGACTGGATCGGTGCTGTTGGTGCCGAGATCAATCACCTCGTGACCCTGTTCGCGCAGATGAGCCGCGACTTCTTGCTTGAGCGGAAATCCGGCATGATCGGCGCCAATAGAGACCTTCATGCTCCCTTGGCTACCTTTCTCGTCAACATTTCCCTGGCTACACTGATGATCGCCTCAGGCGTAAAGCCGAATTTTTTCTGCAACTCTTTCAATGGGGCTGAGGCGCCAAAAGTCTTCATGCCAATGCGTGCACCGGGATTGCGCACGTACTGCGCCCATCCATAAGTGGAAGCCTGCTCGACAGAAATGCGATTCTGCACTGCCGAGGGCAACACGCTCTCCCGGTATTCCTCACTTTGGTGCTCGAAGAGTTCCCACGAAGGCATGCTGACGACGCGCACATTTTCGCCCTCCGCGGTTAACTTTTCGTAAGCCTCGACGCAGATCTGCACTTCGCTGCCAGTGCCGATGATGATCAGCTCCGGCGTTGTCTTCGGATCGCCGGCCAGAACATACGCTCCTTTGGCCACTCCCGAAGCGGGCGCGTACTTCGCGCGATCGAAAGTCACGCAATTCTGACGCGAAAGGATCATCGCCACCGGCTCCGAGGTGAGCTTCATCGTCACCTTCCACGCTTCCGCCACCTCGTTGGCGTCGGCTGGACGGAAGGTGATGAGTCCCGGAATGGCACGAAGCGATGCGAGATGCTCGATAGGCTGATGCGTGGGCCCGTCCTCGCCGACTCCAATCGAGTCATGAGTAAAAATGTGGATTACCGGCAGCTCCATGATCGCGCTCAGGCGAATGGACGTGCGCGCGTAGTCGCTGAAGATCAGGAATTGCGAGCCGAACGGGCGGAGCTTCGAGGTCGAGAGTCCATTGAGAATGGAGTGCATCGAGTGCTCGCGGATGCCGAAGTGCAGATTGCGTCCGCCATAGTTTTCGGCGCTGAAGTCGCCGGCGCCGTCGAAGGTGAGGCGCGTCTTGGTCGATGGTGAGAGGTCAGCCGATCCCCCGATGAGCCAAGGCACGTTCTTCGCAATTGCATTCAGAACCTTTGCTGACGAGTCGCGTCCGGCGAGTCCCTTGGAATCGGCCGGAAAGATGGGAATGTCCTTATCCCAACCATCGGGAAGCTGGCGGCGCTGCATTTTGTCGAGATCACCGGCGAGCTGCAGATATTTCTGGCGGTACTGTTCGAACTTCTGACGCCACCCAAGGCGTGCTTCGCTTCCGCGCTTCCCGATTCCGGACTTGAAGTGGTCTATCACACCGTCGGGCACAAGGAACTTCGCGTCTTCGGGCCAGCCATAATTGCGTTTCGCGAGCTTAATCTCGGCCTCGCCCAGCGGCTCGCCGTGAGCGCCACTGGTGTCCTGCTTGTTGGGAGCGCCGTATCCGATGTGGCTGTCGACGATGATCAGAGTGGGACGGTCTGCGCTCTTCTGCGCGCTACGGAAAGCGCGCTCCAGCATCTCGAGATCATTGGCATCGCCTACGCGGGTGACGTTCCAGCCGTAGCCCATGAAGCGCGTCGCTACATCTTCGCTGAAGGCCAGCGAGGTATTGCCTTCGATGCTGATGTGATTGTTGTCGTAGATCCAGCAGAGGTTCGAGAGCTTCAGGTGTCCAGCGAGCGAAGCGGCTTCGCTGGAGACGCCTTCCATCATGCATCCATCGCCGCATAGCGCGTAAACGCGATAGTTGAACATCTCGAACTCGGGACGGTTGAAGTACGCCGCCTGCCACTTGCCGGCGACCGCCATGCCTACACTCGTCGCCACTCCCTGACCGAGCGGGCCTGTAGTTGTTTCTACTCCGGAAGTCCAGCGATATTCCGGATGTCCGGGACATTTGCTTTCAAGCTGGCGAAAGCGCTTGATGTCATCAATCGTGACAGTCGGCTTGCCGACTTGTTCGTAATTGGAATCGACCGCCTTCACATTGGTGAGGTGCAGGATGGAATACAGCAGCATCGACGCGTGTCCGATGGAGAGCACAAAGCGATCGCGGTTCGGCCAGATGCAGTCTTCGGGATCGAAACGCAGGACGCGATTCCATAAGGTGTAAACCACCGGCGCCATGGCCATCGGTGTGCCCGGATGCCCGGAGTTGGCTTGCTGCACCGCGTCCATGCTGAGCGTGCGGATGGTGTTGACGCAAAGCTGGTCGAGTTCTTTCGAGTCCACGAAGTCCTCCAGGAGCGGTTAAATTGTCCGGGCTTTCGGCGCGGAAATCCTACGCGAAAGTGAGGTTCCCGTCATCTGGCGCGTCCGGAAATGCTCTAACGAGTCCTAACGGGGGTGAGCAGGGCCCGAGATTGTTTGCCGCAGGCCCGTCACTCTATCAAATATCGGGAATCGATGCCCCAAAATCTTGTTCTTACTGCTTTTAAATTTGAGGATGAGAATCGGGAAATCTCGCGGAAGTGACAGGAAAGGGCTTTCGGCAATTCGGCTTTCGGCCACTCGGCATCTTTGTGTCCACCAGAGAGCGGCGAGGCGGCTTACTGGCCGAACGCCGACAGCCGAGCGCCGATAGCCCCCTAGCTACGCCACCTTAAAGTGACCGGGCCAGTCATCGGATGCTGCATTTTTGAGCCTGTTTTCTTCGCCTGAAAGTACGCATTCTTGAGCTGGAAGTACCATTTACCGAGCTTATCGGCGTCATCAATGAGCATTAACGGGGGGTTATAGCGCAGCCCTTCGGCCTGCAATTCCATCGTGGACTGGTCCTGACGGATGAATTTGCGTGCAAATACGTTGAATATAGGCGTTACAAACGGCACCCAGGAGAAGATATTCCACGCCGCAACGAAGTCAATTCGGCTCCGATTCTGGTCAATTGGCGTCACTACAGCGCGGTTAATGACCCAGTGATCGCCGATCCGAATCTGCTCAACCCGGATATTTGGCAGCGTAAACTCGATTGAAGTGGTGACCGAATCGCCATAAAAACGCAGCAATTTGTACGCTCCACTGTTCGCGCTGGGCGTATGAGTGCGTATTCGAAAGCCCATTGGGATGGGTTCAAAGGTCTTTTCCTTGTCGTGAATGCTGCGCCTGGTACGCCACCACCACGACTGATGAACGAACGGACCGTGCGCCGGATCCATTAATCCGATGACTCCATGGTCCACATTGCAGGGCAATTCGGCCGATAAATGGGTGATCTTATGCCTTCCCGGCGGCAGCGGAAGCTCCGGAACCGGCGCTGGATTGGCTGCAGAACTGCGCGATTCGGCCATAAAAACCCATACATATCCGTCCCGTTCCTGGCACGGATAGTGCGTAGCGTGGATCTTTTCTGGCTTTATCTTGGAGTCCGAAGTGAGCGAAGGGATCTCTGTACACGTGCCGGAGTGCACATTGAACTTCCATCCGTGGTAGCAGCATTCGAGGTTTTGACCCTCAATCCGGCCGCAGGAAAGGGGAATTCCGCGGTGTGGACAGATGTCCTTCATGGCGAAAGCATGGCCGTTAGCATCGCGTCCAAGCACCAATGGCTGTCCTAAAAGCGTAGCTTTGACCAGTTTTGTGCCGCGCAAGGCACGACTTAGGAGCGCTGGATACCAGAAATCAAACAGCATTTTGCCCGCCGCAGACGTGTTATCTGCGGTTGCAGCGGGGACTGGCTCCTGAACTTGAACAGGGGATTCCACTGCTTTCATTAGGCAATAGGCGATAGATGATGCGCAATAGGCGATTCAGCTTCGTAGCTGCGAAGCTTTTGGTAGGCTGATTCATTCATGCGCACGACCTCGGCCAAAGGGCTGTGTCTTCCGGCGTTAATGATGGTTTTAGCTTCCGGATGCGGCACTCCGGGGCCTCCGCAGCCGCCTTCATTGAACCTCGCTAAGCCGGTTTCTGACCTCAAAGCCACACGCACTGGCGATCAAATCGCTCTGAGCTGGACAATTCCTAGCGAGACCACAGACGGTGCTTCCTTCACCCATGGCGGACAGACGAAGATCTGTCGCGCTATCAATCAATCGCGAATCGAACAACCAGCACAATGCAATGTGATCGCAACTATTGCTGCTCCAGCAACGCTGAAGACGGCTAACGCGGCCACATCTGTACCCGGGGAAGCTTCTGCTTCGAAGGACTATGTCACGTTCGCCGTTGAGGTCGACAACGACCGTGGACGCAACGCCGGAGTCTCCAATCAGGTGCAGGTTCCCACAGCAGCAGTGTCAAAGCTGAATGGAAATCCAGTCAGTCAGCTCACACCAGACGCAGTGCTGGTGATAGCCAACGTCACTCCCCAAGATGCGGGACTCCCGCAGATGCTCGAACTGCGCCGGAGCGAAAAGGGAGCACCGCAGGAAATCACTGTTACGCGGCGAATGATTGAGTTGCCCTCTGTAGAGGCCGCGAATGTTGAGCTTCGCGATGAGAGCTTTGCGTGGGAAAAGGCTTACGCGTATCGCGTAGTAATTGTCGGATCCATAAAGCTGCCGAACGGCAGCACGGTGGTCTTCGATGGCGCCTCTACAACCCCGATTGACGTCGTGGTCCACGACATTTTCCCACCTGCCGTTCCCACCCAAGTACAAGCCGTATTCTCTGGCCAACTATCAGGGCAGCAACCCTCGATCGACGTCACGTGGAATCCCGTTATGGACCGAGATCTGGCGGGATACTTCATCTATCGACGGCGGGAAAATGAGTCCAATGTTACGAAGCTCAACCAGCAGCCGATCACTGCACCTGCGTATAGCGACAAGGCAATCCAGCCGGGCATCAGATATTTTTATTCAGTCTCTGCCATTGATGAGCGTGGAAACGAAAGCAAGCGCTCCGAAGAAGGTTCAGAGCAGGTCCCGAAGTAGACCATTTTAATTTCATCTCCGCAGACCTTAAGCTGTATGCATGCGCTACTGTAAGTTCCCTACCTCCGACGGCCCGCAATATGGTGAAGTTCAGGTTCAGGGTGGCGAGGATGTAATCGTTCGCCGCATTCCTCCTCCCGAGGAAGATCATGCGTGCATTTTTCGCGAAGAGGAGATGCAGCCGATCCCGCTTAGCGAAGCACACCTGCTGCCTCCGGTAAATCCGTCGAAGATCGTCTGCGTCGGACGCAACTATCGCGAGCACGCCAAGGAGCTCGGCAATGAGGTGCCAGCCGACATTCTCATTTTTCTGAAACCCCCGTCTTCTCTGCTCGCACCCGAGGGCAAGATCGTGATGCCGCAGATCTCGCAACGAGTGGATCACGAGGGCGAGCTAGCCGCCGTGATCGGAAAGAAATGTCGCAATGTGACACAGGGCGAGGCGCTGTCATTCGTTCGCGGCTACACTTGTGCCAACGACGTAACTGCACGCGATCTGCAGAAGAGCGACGGGCAGTGGACGCGAGGCAAAGGATTCGACACATTCTGTCCTGCAGGTCCATTCGTAAGCGATGAGGTCAGCCCCCAGGAACTGGATCTCGAGACTCGCGTGAACCGCCAGATCCGGCAAAAGGGAAACACACGGGATTTCATTTTCCCGCTGCCTGACGTGATCCGTTACATCAGTCGAGTGATGACGTTGCTGCCGGGCGATCTCATTCTTACAGGAACTCCCGCCGGGGTGGGTCCGCTTAAGGCAGACGATCGCGTGGAAGTCAGCATCTCCGGCTTGGGAATTCTTACGAACTTTGTGGTGCCGGAGGAAGGGTTTACGTCATCTGAAATGAAAGAAGCGCTTACCGCATTGAGTGAGGGAAAGAGGCATTAAAGCCATGAAATTCTTTTTAGATACCGCAAACATAAAGGAAATTCGCGAAGGCCAGGAAATGGGCGTTCTCGACGGAATCACTACCAATCCCTCGCTGGTCGCAAAAGAAGGCCGGCCGTTCAAAGAGGGCATTCTCGAAATCTGTAACACAGTAAACGGTCCCGTAAGCGTCGAAGTGACTGCCACGGATCTCGAAGGCATGCTCGAGCAGGGACACACCTACGCCAAATGGCACCGCAATGTGGTGATCAAGTTTCCCAGCACTCGCGAAGGCGTGAAGGCCTGCAAGACTTTCGCCGAGGAAGGCATCAGAGTGAACATGACGCTGTGCTTCTCGCCTACACAGGCCTTGATTGTTGCTAAGGCCGGCGCCACATACGTGAGCCCCTTCGTCGGACGCCTCGATGACATCAGCACAAATGGTATGAATCTGGTGCGCGAGATTGTGCAGATCTACAAAAACTATGGCTTCAACACGCAGGTACTTGCTGCGTCATTGCGCCATCCCATGCATGTCGTCGAAGCGGCAATGGCAGGGGCACACGTTGGCACCATGCCATTCAAAGTTCTGGAGATGATGTTTCATCATCCGCTGACTGACATTGGTCTGGAGAAATTTTCTAAGGATTGGGAGAAAGCGAATTTGAAGGACCTGCAAAAAGCATTGGGGTAGCAGAGTTCATCGTGGAAACGAGTCCGCCGCGGCTGATGTTTCTACGAGGACGGCGGCGGCACATCCTGCGCTCTACCTTTCCACTCGCCACCTTTCCTCCGCCAGTACTTCACTGCCGAGTGAATCGTTGCGTAAACATAAAAAATCGCAGCGAAGGGCAGGGTCACAGTCGAGAGGAGATTAATTCTGTAAAACCCGAGCATGGGCACATAGCTCACGAACATGGCGATACATGCAGCAACTGCGATCCATCCAGCCGTCTTATCGGTCGCGCATACCAGTACAAGAGGAAGCACAAACGTAAGCAGCATGGCGAAGACACAAGCGATCAGCAAGAGCGATGAATGTCGAAGCTGACTGAAGGCAGTGCGCGAAATCATCTCGAGAAGCGTTGAGATAGTCGCATAGCCGCGAATGCTGCGAGTCTCCTGGCTTACTCCCATCCACAATTGTCCTCCAGCTCGCTTTACCCGAGCGGCCAGACTGCAATCGTCGATGATTTCCCCGCGAATGGATTCAAATCCCCCAGCCTTCTCCAAAATCTCAGGACGAATCAGCACACATCCACCTGCGGCGCCTGCTACACTGCTGCGGCGATTAGCGACTCGCGCAGGAGGGTAGAGCAGAAAAAAGAAGTAAACAAAAGCGGGAATTGCAAACTTCTCCGCTAGCGTTTGGCAACGCAATTTCACCATCACTGACACGAGATCGAACAATCCCTGCTCGGCTTGAGTGACAAGACGCGCGAGATTATCGGGTGCATGCTCGATGTCGGCGTCTGTGAGCAGCACAAAGTCTGGATACATCATTCGCGCCGCCTGCAATCCCTGCTGCATTGCCCACACCTTTCCCGTCCATCCAGCGGGCACTGATGAACCGCTGATGACTACCAGCTTTTCAGAAAGGCCCAGTGCACCGGCGGCTGCGCGGGCAGCATTCGCCGTCGCGTCCGTGCTGTTGTCATTTACGACGAACAAACGAACGTCTCCCGCAAACTCCTGGCGCAAAAGTGAGCTTACTGCCCTACTGATAACCTCACCTTCGTTTCGAGCGGGTATCACGATAGCGATTCGCCTCAAGGGGCGACTTGCTGTCCTGGGGAGGTGAAACTTGTCTATGCGCCAGAACTGCGCGTGAACGAGCAGCAGATACTGCCAGATCAGCAAGACAAGAATGGACAATGCGAGCAAGGTGAATGATGAGAATCAGTAAATTCGCGATTTGCAATCGCATAACCGCGAAATCGGGAAATCACAAAATCGAAAAGCCCTGCCAATTGTTCGATTGTCACTCGATAGTAATAGGTACTTCGCTTGATAGGTGGAAATGGCTGGTTCGCGGTAAGCTTAAGTATCCTCCGGTAGCCATCTGCGAACGCTAGGTCTGTTTCGTTTGATTCTGGCCTCTCCGGTCTTGAGGAATTCATGTTGACCGCTCTCCGTCTCTACGTGATTGCCGGCAGTGCACTTGTTCTCGGTGGGCTTGCCGTGCTGCGTTTAGCGACGCGGCGCAAAAAATCTGCAGAGGACCATGAGCGCGAGCGCCGAGAGCTTCTCGACCGCATCGGTCGATTGGTCGATGGCACAGTCATCGATGTGGCGGAACTGAACCCCGACGAGCCGAACGCCTCTCAGCTTCTCATCTACAACTATGATGTCGCAGGCGTCCAGTATGAAGCGTCGCAGGACGTGACGCATCTGCGTCAATACGTCGATCTGCACAACTGCCGCATTGGAGTGCCCACTTCGGTAAAATACGATCCGCAGAACCCCGGAAATTCCATTGTCGTATCGGAACGCTGGAGCGGCTTGCACAGCGGTACGCCGCTGAGGCTCGGAATTGACCGGATGTTCACCGGAGAGCGTCGCCAGCCTCCCCCGTCGCGACATGAGGCGGCTCCTCGCAAGTAGATTTAGGGTTTGGAACGTGGTTCCGGCCGCCCGCCGAAGACAGCCAGAAAATCACCCAGGGATGCTTACCAGCTGCCCCAGCCAAAGCCGTTTGAAACCAGAGATCTTTAGAACGTCGAGCATGGACATTCGTGCAGGAGTACTAGAAGCAGTAGCAGACACTTAAGCCCTCCCGAGGAACAGGAAGTTTCCCAAAACGGGTAAATTCGACCCACATTTTTCAGTCCAAATAGGGCAGGACTGCGTTATTCTCTTGTAGCCTTTTTCGGTCGCGGAGTACAAATCATAGCCCAGGATTGGACTAGCCCCGGAGTTCAGTCTTGTAGAATTGCGCCTAGCATGCAGAGTCTCCCATTGGCGTTAGCTGCCTTCGTTGCGGGACTTGCCTCGTTTCTTTCGCCCTGCGTGCTCCCACTCGTCCCAGGTTATATCTCGCTTATCTCTGGAGCTTCGGTGGATGAGCTGCAGAGTCAGCTGGGCGCCAGCCGTATGAAGGCGGTCATGGTGAACTCCCTGACTTTCATCGTGGGGTTTACTGTCGTTTTCGTGATGCTTGGCGCCGCCGCGACTTCAGTCGGCCACGTGCTGCGCGAGTACAAGGGTTTAATGGGCCAGATCGCAGGAGCGATCATCATCATATTTGGGCTTCATCTCACGGGTATTCTCAAGATCAGCGCGCTTTATGCGGATAAGCGCATGCACACGGTCGGCACCGGCAAGAGCGCCTGGGGATCGTTCCTCGTCGGCTTCGCCTTTGCCTTCGGCTGGACACCCTGTATTGGACCAATTCTAGCGGCCATCCTTGCGATCGCCGCGTCTCAAAAAACAGTTTCAAAAGGAATCTTACTGCTGGCGATCTACTCCATGGGACTGGCTGTGCCGTTCATACTCACATCACTTGGAATCGAGAGATTTCTAGCCTTCTACAACCGCTTTCGGCGGCATCTACACGCAGTAGAAGTAGCCAGCGGAGTGCTTCTGATCGTCATTGGAGCCTTGTTTGTCACTCGCCATTTCGGGGTCCTTTCTGGTTACCTTGGCTTCCTGAACCGCTTTGCACTCTGAAGGCGAAATTGAGATGATTTCATTGGGGGTATCTAATCTGTGAAACGTAATGCTGTCGCCATTGTCGTGCTGGCCCTAGTTGTAGCTGTAATGATCTTTGCCGGGGTTAGAAACTCAAGTAGATCGAAGGTCTCGCCTTTGATTGGCAATCCCGAACCGATCTCTTCAGCCGAGGCGAAAGGCAAACAGGCCCCCGACTTCGCTTTACAGGACCTACAGGGTAAGCAGGTGAAGCTCTCCGACTTTCGAGGCAAGGCCGTGCTCCTTAACTTCTGGGCGACGTTCTGTGGCCCCTGCAAAGTCGAAATGCCCTGGCTAGTGGAGCTGCAGAAGCAATATGGGCCTCAGGGATTGGAGATCTTGGGCGTCGCACTGGATGATTCCGGGAAGGATGCAATCGAGAAGTTTGCGAAGGGAATGGGCGTGAATTACACCATCCTGCAAGGACAAGATGCGGTGGGCGATGCATATGGCGCCGTTGGTCTCCCAGCTACGTACTATATCGACCGAAACGGCAAGATCATCGATTCAGCTTTGGGACTCGTAAGCCGCAGCGAAATCGAGAACAACATCAAGAAGTCCTTAGCTGAAAACAGGTCGGAAGCAGAAACGGCCAGTGGCCGGGTGAAGGCAGCGTCCTGAAGGCGCTGAGCGGAACCCCAATGAAAAGGCTTCTCTTCGTACTCACAATTCTTTGCTTGCCATTGCTGGCTGCAGAAGCGCCGCGTGTTTATGTGAGCTTCGAGGGCGCGTCGCCAACAACCGTCACTCCTGGGAAGCCAACCGATGTGGAGCTGCACTTCAAAGTCAAGGAAGGCTTCCACGTGAACTCCAATCAGCCGAAATCGGAATTGTTGATCCCAACCACATTGAAGCTTGAGCCGCCCACCGAGCTTGCGGCCGGAAGTATTACCTATCCTGCCGGCAAGGACTTGAGTTTTCCTTTCGACCCGAGCGAGAAACTCAGCGTCTATTCGGATGACTTCACCGTCATGGCCAAACTGAGCGCCGCGAAAACGGCGAGTGTGGGGAGCTTCACTGTCCACGGCCAGCTCAGATATCAAGCTTGCAGCGATAATGCCTGCTACCCGCCGAAGAGCGTTCCCGTGCAGTTTGACGTCCAAGTTGTCAATCAGGCGAAAGGCGCACGCGGAAGTACTCCGCCAAGTCAGCACATAAAGTAAATCGGGTGATAGCGTCATCGAGTGAAATAAAACCAAGAATCTAACTTAGTGTCATCCCGAAACGAAAGTGAGGGATTTGCTGTTCAGTGGGACGCCGAGAAAACAGATTCCTTGCGCAAAAACAGGCGCTCGGAATGATTGTATCCATCGAGGCGGTTTTTACTTCACCACCCGATTCTTCTTCCCCTCCATGATTAAATATTTTGTCCTTCATGCTTGAACTCCACACCCCGCTCCAATATGTGAAAGGCATCGGTCCCCGTGCCGCGTCCATTCTTGGCGAAAAGGGGATCTCCACCGTTGAGGACCTGCTCTACCATTTGCCTTTCCGCTACGAGGACCGCGCGAATCCTCGCGAAATTTCGGAATTACGCGTTGGTGAGTTCGCCACCATCATTGCGGAAGTGCGTAATTCCCACCTGTACCGCACCAAAAGCGGAATCCCTATTTTTGAACTCGTCGTTGGTCAAGGAATGAAGACGATCGTGTGCACGTGGTTTCACGGTTCCTACCTTCGCGATCGCTTCAAAGCCGGACAGATGCTGGCCTTGTACGGCAAGGTAGAAGAAGGATGGGGAAAGTTCTCTAAAACCCGATTCCAGATCATGCAGCCTCAGGTCGAAGTTCTCGGACAAAACGAAGACGAACCGGAAAGCCTGATCGAAGAACGCCTGGAGCAGTCGGTCGAGATAGGCCGGATCGTTCCCGTCTATGAAGCGATCGGGAAGCTGAATTCGCGCTGGTTTCGCAATGTGCTTCATCGCGTAGTGCAGGAACTCTCTCCCAACATTCCCGACGGCATCCCTCCTGGCGTACGCGAACAGATGCAACTTACGTCGCGGCGCGATGCGTTTCAGCAAGTTCACTTTCCCGAGCTGGGAGAAAGCTTCGCCAATCTGGAAGCGCGCGCCACGCCGGCACATCGCCGCCTCATCTTCGAAGAATTGTTTTTTCTGGAGGTCGGGCTCGAACTCAAGCGCCGCAATTTGCGCCGCCGCACCGGAATCAGTTTCCAATTAACCGATCGCGTGCGGGAGTCCATTAAACGGTTTCTACCGTTCAGACCTACAGGCGCCCAGAAGAAGGTGCTGGGTGAAATCGCAAATGATATGCAAACGCCGGTTCCGATGCGGCGCCTGCTGCAAGGAGATGTCGGATCAGGAAAGACTTTGGTGGCGCTCGAAGCAGCCGTCATTGCGATCGAGAACGGTTATCAGGCTGCCTTCATGGCCCCGACCGAAATCCTTGCTACACAGCACTATCTCGGTGCGCGCAAGCTGCTGGAGGAGCACGGCTATCGCGTTGTGTTGTTGACCGGATCGCTGGAGGAAGACCGAAAGCGGGCAACGCGTCGGCACATCGCTCAGGGCAACGCCCAGCTCGTAATCGGCACGCACGCGCTCATTGAAGAAAAAGTAGAATTTGCCAAATTGGGACTGATCGTGGTCGACGAACAGCATCGCTTTGGCGTAATGCAGCGCTGGCGCTTGATGCGGAAGCCAAGTGATAACTCACCGGCCGATAGTCAACAGCAGCTTCCCACGCAGATGAAGCCAGATTCAAAGGATAAACGCAGATCTACTTCCGGTGTAACTTCGCCCGATGACCCGATCACCCGATCACCCGATATTTATGAGCCCGATGTGCTCGTTATGACTGCGACCCCGATTCCGCGCACTCTCGCTCTTACGCTTTATGGCGATCTTGACGTCAGCATCATCGACGAACTTCCACCGGGACGTACTCCGATCACTACGCGCTCGATTTCCGACGAACGTGCCCCTGAAGTTTGGGATTTCGTGCGCAAGCAAGTGGCGCTAGGGCGGCAAGCCTATGTCGTCTATCCAGTGATTGAAAGCGCCGGAGAGGAAGGTGATCTGTTAGCCCGTGACGTAAACGAACAAGAAGCCGAAACTTCGGGCACAGTCACTCGGCGAGGAAACGCCAGAACGCAAGCCTCGGCGCAAAGACGATTCGCAACCAGGCGTCCCGGTGCTATCGATCCGCGAGCACCGGGTTCCGCTCGGGAGCTCGCGCGTCTCAGACAGACGTCCTTCAAGGGCATGCCAGAGCCAACCCCAACACGGAATGTCAGCCTGAAGTCCGCCACTGATATGTATGAGGAGCTTCGGAAGAATATCTTTCCGGACCTGCGCATTGCGCTGTTGCATGGTCGGCTCTCTTCGGACGAGAAAGAGCTGGTCATGGCGCGCTTTCAGCGCGGGGACATTAACGTCTTGGTGGCGACGACTGTTATAGAAGTGGGAGTCGATGTACCGAACGCGACAGTAATGGTAATCGAGCACGCCGAGCGTTTTGGCCTCTCCCAGCTTCATCAATTGCGCGGGCGCATTGGCCGAGGCTCACACAAGTCCTACTGCGTGCTCATGACCGGCGGCAAGATCACCCCACAAGGAGTGCAGCGGCTCGACGCCATGCTGCGCACGCAGGATGGGTTCGCGATCGCCGAGCTTGACCTCGAACAACGCGGGCCGGGAGAATTCTTTGGCACGAAGCAGGCGGGAGCTCCAAGCTTCCGTGCCGCAAACCTGATTCGGGATCGCAAACTCCTCGAACTGGCTCGGGCCGAGGCTCAACGCGTCGTCGAAGAAAAAGGCCTTCCCATTTCCAAAATGGATCGCAATACGATGATGTTCCATCTCAAGACGCATTGGCAGCGACGGTATGGTTTAGTCGAGGTTGGGTAGCGGTCCGCTCATATCAGCAAGTAAGTGCGAAGCATCGCGGAGATGCTTCGCCCAGCAGAGAGGCTCAGGATAAGAGAAGTAGATGAGCCTCGAATGGCTACTCTTTACAAATTCCTTACGCGCTCTTGACCTGCTGCTTACGGACTGCGCGGTGAAATAAGGTGTGATTCCCGACTCCCTCATGCATGCCGGCGTGCTGGTCGACCTGGGCCTGGCTACGGTATGCTTTGCGATTCTCGCACTCGGTATCTGGATTTGGCGCAATCCTGAAGCCTTCTGGAATGAGTTCAATCCCTACTTGAAGCCTCACCGTAGTTTCACCCTCAGCCTTGGACGAGTGATCGGCTCACTCTGGAGCTTCGGAGCCGTTTTGGGTTGCATTATCACAATAGGTAATGCTGTCCGAGATGGGGTGCATCATCACTGGTTGAAGTGAACAGGGCGTTGCCTGCTGCGATCAGAATCTCCTCGCAGCCTTCCGTGATTGGCCTGGGGCATCGTAAACGCTCTGCTGCTCTTCCTCAGAATCGTCCGTCTCCCATAGCGCAGAAAAAATCTTGTAGATGCACGCAGGAATCGTGAGAAGCATCAACACTGCCCCTGCGAACCAAGCAAAGGTAAGCAGTCGCGAGAAGAAATGGGTTAAAGCATCCCACATGACGGGGGATTATGACAGAAGAGCCTGTTCGTTACTAGCTACTTGGCTGTGAGCGGAGCGCTGGAGTGGAATCCAGCTTCTCAGTACCGATGCGGTTCAACCTTCCACTTCTGATAAACCTTCGCATCGAGAAAGACTTGGAAGAGCGCTGCGTCGAGCTCGCCATCCTTTACCGCATATCGCAAGATTTCCAGGGCGCGTTCCAAGTCTACAGACTTCTTGTAAGGACGATCGGCCGCGGAGAGCGCGTCAAAGATGTCCGAGATCGTCATCATGCGCGTCTGCACCGGGATCTCCGGCGCTGAGAGCTTATACGGATAGCCCAAGCCGTTGAGCTTCTCGTGATGACCGCGAGCGATTTCGGGAATGTTGCGGATCTCGGAAGTCCAGGGAATCTGCTGTAGGAAATTGAACGTGTGGACCACGTGCGACTCGATCTGCAGGCGCTCGTTTTCGTCAAGCGAGCCTTTGCGAATTGAGAGCAGGCGTACTTCATCCGGAGTGAGCAGCGGCTTCTCTTCGCCTTCGAAATCACGATAGTGACGCGCAGCGATGTCAAGCAGCTTCTCGAAATTTCCTTCCGGCAGCACGGTTGGTTCGTCGGATTTGAGGACAACCGAGAAAAAGCGATCTGCCTCCTCCAGCTGTTTCTTCAATTGCTTATCGAAGGTACCCAGCTTCGCCAGATACTCTTCCCGGCCTTTCTCGAGAACATAGTCTAAGCGTTGCTGCAGCTTCTCAGCCTGCATCGAGCGCTTCACAAATTCGAAGCGTTGCTTCACTAACTCAAGTTGCGCGGGGTAAAGCTTTTTTGCCTTGACCAGCACTTCCTCGCGCACGCCAACTTTGCCGAAGTCGTGCAACAACGATGCGTAGCGAATCTCGCGCATCTCTTCGCGCGTAAAGCGCAAGTCGGCATACGGGCCGGTTTCGATGCGTTGCACCGCCTCGGCGAGTGCGACTGTCAGGTTTGCAACCCGGAACGAGTGGCCTGATGTCGTGGGATCGCGAGCCTCAATCGCAATAACCGAAGCGCGCACAAAGCCCTCGAAGAGCCGCTGGATCGATTCGTATAATCTGCTGTTTTCGACTGCGACCGCGGCCTGGCTGCCGAGGGATGCGACGATGTCCTGCTGCCGGCCGTTGAAAGAAACCACCTGTTCGTCCACGGCAGTGAGGGAATCGAGTTTGACCTTGCCGTCGCGCTTCGCATTGATCAACTGCAGCACGCCGACAATGTGGTCCTTCTGATCCCGAAGTGGTACCGCCAGAATTGACTTGGTGCGGTATCCAGAGTCCTCGTCGAACTTGCGGTTGATGCTGTAAGGAATTTCGGGAGTGATGTGGTACGCGTCTTCAATGTTGACGATTTCTCCGGTAGCTGCAACGTAACCGGCGATGGACTTGTGGTTAATTTCGATTGTCGATTCCCTAAAGGGGATCGTGATGGAATCGTTCTGCGCCAGCTTGAAATGTAGACGCTTTTGCTTCAGCTCTTCCTCTTCTTCTTCCTTGACCAGCGCGGCAGCGGGCAGTCCGCTGGTCCCGTCGGCATTGAGCGGCAACATCGCGTGATGGGGCGCAAGAGGCTTTTCCTGCTGCTGCGCTGACTCGACCAGGTAGAGTGAACCGGCATCGGCGTTCGTGATGTGCCGACTCTTGGTGAGAATTAGTTCGAGCAGGCGATCGAGGTGATGCTCGGCTGAGAGCGCTGCGCCGATCTTGTTCAGCTCCTGGATCTCGCGAGTGACTCCGCGCAGCCGCTCATTGATTTGTTCACGGACGTGTATCAGGTGGATGTGATCGAGAGCGTTATCGATCGTGCGTTCTAACAACTCGTGAGGCGTATTCGCGGGCAAGTAGGCATAAACAAGCGCGTCGAGCCGCGGGTCATGAAAACGATGGCCGGTAAGCGCAATCAGCCGGAAGGATGGTTTGCGAATCTCTTCGTAGAAGCGGAGCAGCAGCGATTCTTCACCGCTGATTACGATTCGTTCCACATCTGCCGGGAGCTTGAGAGCGCTCTCGAAGGCGATAGGCCGATAGCGAGGTATGTCGACCAGATTGCGCCGTATTTCGATCTCTTCGTCGAAGAACACCAGCAAAGGCAGGACGCGAAGCGTCGAAGTTGCCGCCGGCTTGGTCATCGAGCTGGTGGACATACCTGTGCTCTGGGCCGCGGATTCCGCCGCTAAAGCCTCAGCGATCTCCTCACGGCCGCTGTGGGGTTAAGCCAGAAAGTGCGGTTACTATAGCATGGGCAGAACTGCGGTTACCTTGCGCCCAGAACCATAGGAGCTTCCATTAAAGTCGCGCATACAGGCTGCATCGTTAGGATTCAGAGTGGGAATCGCGCTTATTCGTGCCGCAATGCCACCATGGGATCAACCTTGGCAGCCCGCCTGGCGGGTAGATAGCAAGCCGCCAGCGCCACTGCCGCCAGCGATGCGGCGGTAGCAAACATCACGAAGGGGTCGCTGGGATGGACTTGATGCAACAATCCAGAGAGCAGTCGCCCGGCGACCAGGGCGGCAACTAGTCCGGCAACAAAGCCAAATCCAGCCAAACGCATTCCCTGTTTGAGTACAAGCGACAAAACATTGCCTCGACTTGCTCCCAAGGACATGCGAATGCCGATCTCGCGAGTGCGCTGCGTCACCAGGTACGACAAGACGCCATAGATGCCGACAGCGGCAAGCAGCAGCGCAAGTCCGGAGAAGAGACCTACAAGTAAGGCTAGAAATTGCTGTCCGCTGGCGTGTTCGGCAATGACATCGTTCATAGTCCGCACTCCGAACAGGGGTAGGGCTGAATCAGTCTCTGCCAGAGCGTGCCGAACTTCCGAAGTTACATCCAGCGATAGCCTTGAAGTGTGCACCACCACATACAAGTACTGTGAACCGTCGAAGGCAGTGTAGGCCTCTGGATAGGGCCGGCTTGTAATGCTGTGTTGTTTCACATCACCTGTGACGCCTATCACCTGATACCAGGGACCATCCTTGTTACCGCGCGCAAACATCTGGCCGATAGGATTCTGATCAGGCCAGAACTCTCGCACCATCTCCTGATTGACCACTGTGGGAATCGTGATTCCATTGCTCTGCTCGGGCGTAAGTTTCCCACCTGCCTTGTAGATTGGCGCGACGCGCTCATCAAGCGCGAATTGACTGTTCACGTCTTCTTCAGTGAACGTCCTGCCCTGAAGTAATGGAATTCCCATCGCTTTGAAATAATCCGGCGAAACGGCATGACTTTCGACGAGCGGCCCGCTCATAGGATGAAAGGGCTGGCCACGAAGAGAGATATAACCGTTACTTCCTCCTTCAAGGGGCATTCGCGTGCTGAGCGCAGCTGATTCCAGCCCGGCAATGCTTTTCACCCTGTCCAATAAGGATTGTGCGACATTGAATTGAGGCTGGTTTTCTTTGTACTTAGCATCGGGGAGAGAGATAACGGCGGTCCAAACACCCTCTGGACGCACGCCAATATTGTTGCTGCGCAGCCTTACGAAATCTTTTAGAAGCAGCCCTGCGGAAATCAGGAGCAGAAGCGAGAGCGCGACCTCGCCAATAACCAACGTATCGCTGACGGAGCGACGTTTGCGGCCGGGACTCACAGCGCCCCCGGCTCCGCCCTTGAGTTCTTCATAAAAACTCGGACGGGAAATCTGCAATGCAGGCACGATTCCGAAGACGATTCCGGTAATGAGTGCCAGTACCAAAGTGAAACCGAGCACTGCGGGGTTCACTTCGATCACGTTCGCTGCAGGGAGTCCCAAGTGCTTCAGAGAGGTAATGACTCTTACTCCGGCCCATGCCAGCAGCAGACCGGCAATGGCTCCTGCACCCGCCAGCAAAATACTTTCGGTGAGCACCTGTCGCATCAGACGAGTTCGTCCCGCGCCAAGCGCGCCGCGTATGGCCATCTCCCTTTGCCGAGCGACTGCCCGCGAGAGCAACAGGTTGGCGATATTGGCACAGGCGATCAGAAGTACGAGGGCAACCGCCCAAAGCATCATTAGCAACGAACTGCGCGATTCGCCCACCATGTCTTCGTGTAACTCAACCAGCGAGGCGCCCACTTTGTGATTCGAATCTGGATATTGCTGCTCCAGCCGGCTGGCGATCACCGACATCTCCGATTGCGCCTGCTGCAGCGAGACACCGGGCCTGAGCCGCCCGAAAGCCCGAAATGAGTGACTACCACGCTGGCCGAGGCTCTTGCTGTCCATGTCTTGCGGAATCCAAAGCTGAGCTTCAGACGGAAAATGAAAGCCGGCGGGCATTACACCAATGACACTGTACTTTTCCCCATTTAACTCGACATCGCTCCCGAGGATCTTCGGGTCTCCACCGAAATGACTTTGCCAAAGTCCATAGCCGAGTATCAGCACATGATCGTGATCCGGCTCATCTTCCGCCGCAGCCCAGGTTCTTCCGAGCAGGGGACGCGCTCCCAGCAGCGAGAAGAAATTCGATTCGGTGGGAACACCCATTACGTGGTCAGGTTCGCCGCGTCCGCTCAGGTTCATCGAGTGAGCCCAGCTGATGAGCGTCATGTCCTGAAAGCTGTGATTCTGCGTTTTCCAGTCCAGAAAATCCGGCCCTGTGAACGGATAGTTGCCCGGCGCCGCCTCAGTTTCGTACAGGCGGACCAACTGCCCCGGCTTTTGATAGGGCAAGGGACGCAATAGAGCTGCGTAAATGATGCTGAAGATGGCCGTGTTTGCGCCGATTCCCAACGCCAACGTCAGGATTGCAATCAGTGCAAAACCGGGAGCCCGGCTCAGGCCGCGAAGGCCATATCGAACATCCTGGGCGAGAGTGTCCATTGCCCCTCCTGAAACAAGCTCTTAGACGTCCGGCATCGAGGATGGTTAGGCATGCTAAAGTGGCTCCGGCCGATCTCGGCCAGTCCACGGGCGACATCACAAGAACAGCGATTCAGGACCCCTTTTATGCTGGTCCTACCGTCACTTTCCAGAATTCTTGCAATCCCATCGCACTAAAGTCAGCAAGCCGCCATTTACAATCGATTTAGCTTCTCAACGTTTTCTGTCCAGGTGAGGATTGGATCTTAAGTTCATGCGGAGAGCGATTGAACTCTCCCTGCAGAATGTTCATTCCGGGAACGGCGGACCTTTCGGAGCTCTTGTAGTCAAGGATGACGAGATTGTCGGCGAAGGTGCGAATCAGGTGCTTGCTACGAACGATCCAAGCGCACATGCCGAGGTCATCGCAATCCGCGCTGCTTGCCGAAAGCTGAAGACGTTCCAGCTGACCGGCTGCGAAATCTACACAAGTTGCGAGCCTTGTCCTATGTGTATGGGCCTAATCTACTGGGCTCGTCCGAAGAACGTGTATTACGCGAATACCGCCGCGGACGCAGCGAGAATCGGCTTTGACGACGCGTTCATCTACCAGGAACTCGCGAAACCAACGTTAAAACGTTCAGTCCGGATGCAGCAGCTATTGCGGGAAGAGGCGCTGGCCGCATTCAAGGCTTGGGAGCAGAAGCCGGACAAGATTCCCTATTAGGGATGGCGGTAGAGACGCGGACCACCGCGCCTCTCCCATCAGTTCATTCGCAGCCGCCCGCAGTTAGACCAACTTGGTTTAGGCGGCTTTGCGATGCGAGGACGAAGATCGTCCACTGCTCTTCTTCGCGGGCACTTTCTTTCCCTTGCGCCGCGCTTCAGAGAGACCGATCGCGATCGCCTGTTTGCGGCTCTTCACCGTCTTTCCGCTTCGACCGGATTTCAGTTTCCCGCGCTTGAACTCATGCATTTCGCGCTTCACGTCGCTCCCGGCGCTGGGGCTATATTTGCGGCGTGAAGACTTCCTGCCGCGCGATCGACTGCTCCTGCTACGCGAACTGGAGCTGCGACTACGACTCTTCGTTGCCATGGATTGAATCCTCCCTTAAGAACCTTCCTTCAGTCAGATTCGGTTGGCTGTGAGGCGGGTTGGCGGAGAAAAGCTCGCCGGTGGCTTGAATAGTGGACGTTGCGAGCACCTGCGTTCTGATAAAGACGCAGCATGCTGCGTCTTTACCATGGAGAGTCCCGTCCTGGAACGTTGCTCTTATTGTTGCGGAGGAGCTCCGGCCGGAACCATCACAACCACAACCTTGGCTCCCGTTTTGGTTTGCGCTGCGCGAGTCTGAATGCGACTTGCATCGATACCCTTGCTCTGAGTGAGATAGGTCTTCGCGTTTTCGGCGCGTTGCAAAGCCAGAGCTTCGTTCTCTGATGGATTTGCCGAGCCTTCAATGATCAACGTTGCGTTCGCATCGCGCTGCAGGCGAAGAGCATCGTCATCGAGCTCCGCTTTTGCGCGGTTATCCACACGAGCGCTGCCAAGCTTAAACGTGAGTTCGTTCAGCATGCTGGGAGTGAGCGAGCCGGTGCTCTCCGTGCTGGTTGGAGACAACGGCGCTGACTGCACGTCAAGGTTCACCGTGCTTTGCGCTGACAAATTGCGATCATCAACCGCTGTCGCGGTCACGGTAATCGGACCAGGAGCGTTCGGAGTGAGTGTTGCTCGATTCTCTCGAGGAGTGATCTGTCCGGCGCTTGCCTGATAGCTGTAGGTCAGCGTGTGTCCTTCCTCAGCGACACCGTTGCAGGTAATGATTGACGACTCTCCAACCTGGATCGTGGAGCGGCTCACGGAGCAATTGATAGTTGGAGGCAGGGCTGCCGCGGTGGCCTCAACTGCCGGAGGCGGTAATGGTGTCGAGTCGATCATCTCAATCGTATCGCCGAGGTGAATTTCTTCTGGGGTGTACGTGGTGAGAGCAGTCGAAGTGTTCGGAGTCGTGTTTAGGACGATCATTTCTCCGATGGCGCGAATGGGCAGCTCACCTGCGTGTCCACGAAATTCGAAATTCGGGGGATTCTTCTGCGTCGGGTCGTATGGCGGAGCCTTGAAAGGCAGGGACTCAGCCGGATTGTTCGCGATGGAGCCGTAGTCGCGCAGCGCCCGGAAGTAGTCGCCAGGCTTGACTCCTTGTGCTTCTCCGACATTAAGGTAAATGATTCGGTGATTACCGACCAGGGTGCCTAGATCCTGAGCCAGCACGACCCGTCCTTTTGTCTTGCCAGTGGGTACAGCAAACTGTTCAAAATTCGTCTGCTTGTATTCCGGCCGCGGACGTTCCTGAAATGGGACGGCCATATCACCCGGCAGGACCTCAGAACAGCCCTGTTCAACCAGTGCAACTCCGACCTTCTTTCTTACCGCGATCACCTTGGCCCGACCCAAATCCTCGTACAACTCACCCAAACTACTGAGCAACCCAAGCTGTCCGGGGAAAGACTGATTGTGATTGGGATCGTGTGTATGCCGTAACAGTAGATACTCCCGGCCTTCCTCCACGCCCCTGCCGCTCAGATAAATGTAGGAACGTTCTGCCGACCTCACCTGTTCTGGCGCGCGCGCATCGTCGATGACGATAGCGCTGGCATGAACATCCTGCTTGGTGATAAAGCCAGAACAGTACACATCGGAGAGGGTTGGGCCCCTGAATAGCTCAACCTTGTTTGTCTTGGCAATGCTCGGTTGTGCCTGGGTCGGCTTGGCCAGATTCTCTGGAGCAGGTTCTGGTGTTGGCGCTTGTTGAGGAACAGGCGCCGCCTGAGCTGCGGGCACTTGCGCGGGCGGCGCTTGAGTCTCAGGCTGCTGAGCAGCTGGCGGCTGCGTGACGCTCGGCGCTTCGGTCGTTGCGGGCGAAGCAGGAGTCACTTGCTGCTGCGTCTGTTGCTGCTCTTGCGGTGGGTTGCCCTGAGTGGGAGTAGATGTAGACGGCTGATCCTGGGCCAGAGCAGCGGCAGTCATCAGCAAAAAGGCAGCAAGTGTGTTTCGCATAGGTCCTCCAAGCTTCGCGGACGCCAAGTCTTAGGAAAAGAGCACTTTAGGGAATGTCCCCCGAGAACCGGATCCGGGGCGCGGCAACGCGAGATGCGCCTCAATGTAGCCGAGCATACCCGACAGTACATTATGCGCGTAGTAACCAGATGAATACGGGAGTAGCCCACCAGCATAGTTCACTTTAGCTTTGCAGTTGCATCTACTCTTGTGCACCATTAAGATGCCCGTCCGGCGTAAGTTGATGAAAAGCGATACTCCAGGCTATGCGGCACGATTTCTGAGGCATCGCCTTCCTCGGCTATGTGTTGCCTTGTTCGCCTCCAGCCCCTCTGAATTGATGGAGAAAATCGAACACGCCGCGAACGAGAACTCCTTGCTGGAGTTACGTTTAGATTACCTTTCCAAGCCTGCTCTGCTATTGCCCAAGCTCAAGGAATTCGGCGGATTCCACCGGGACATTCTCTTGATCGCCACCTGCAGGAGGGCGGCAAACGGCGGCAAGTTTCGCGGAACCGTTGCTTCGCAGCTCGAGATTCTCCTAAAGGCCGCTGCCGCCGGATGTCAGCTGGTGGACATTGAGATGGAATCAGCTAAGGCTCTGAAGGCAAATGACATCGAAAAGCTACGCCAACAAGCTGGCCTGATGATCTCCTTCCACGACTTTCGGGGCACCAAGAAGCTGGAAGAAACCTGGGAGCAGATGCACGAGTTCCCCGCCGATTACATCAAGATTGTTTCGACTGCCAAATCGCTGTCGGACAACGTGAAGATGATGCGGCTTCTGGAACAGCGAAGCGACTTAGTCAGCACGGTTGGGGTGTGCATGGGTGAACGGGGCATTATCAGCCGCATCCTGAACGTTCGGTTCGGAAGCGCGTTTACCTTTGCTTCGGCTGAAGCTGGTGCAGAAACGGCCCCCGGACAGATGACGGCTCGGGTCTTAAGGGATGTGTTTCGTATCGATGCGGTGGATGCCGCAACCAGGGTCTATGGCGTCGCAGGTGTTCCCATTGGTCACTCTCTATCGCCTGAAATGATGAACACCGCGTTCCGGCGCGAGAACATTAATGCCGTTTACGTACCCCTCCAGACCTCCGACGTCGATGATCTGCTGAAATGCGCCCGCGATATGCCCATACAGGGTCTGAGCGTCACGATGCCCTTGAAACAAGAGATCATTGAGCGTCTCGACAAAACGGATGCTCTGAGCACCAAAATTGGAGCTTGCAACACTGTCATTCGCTCGCAGGACGGAAAACTGTACGGATTCAACACCGATGTCGCTGGTGTAGTTCGTCCACTCGAACAGCGCATTAGCCTGACGCGCGCGAAAATTCTGGTGATTGGAGCCGGAGGTGCGGCGCGCGCCGCGGTCTTTGGTCTCAAGGAACGCAATGCAGAGGTCTGGGTCATGAATCGCACCGCGGAGACCGGACAGAAGCTGGCACGCCAAGCGCATGCGCATTATATTTCGCATACGCATCTCAAGAAACTCGAATTCGATGTCATCATCAATGCCACTCCCGTAGGAATGGAAGGACGCCCGCAGTCTCCGCTCGAGGAGTCCGACCTCCGAACGCGCTACTTGTTTGAGATGATTTATAACCCGGCAGAGACGCGCCTGGTAAAAATGGCGCGTGCAAAAGGCATTCAGGTAATTCCCGGAACGGAAATGTTCGTACACCAAGGTGCTCGGCAATTTGAGATCTGGACAGGTAAGCCAGCTCCCGTCGAAGATATGCATCGAGCTGTGCTGTACGCTTTGGGAATCGTGCCGCCTGCATTTTCGATGCGCGAATCTCCTCAGCTGGCACAGGCGAAACGAGGCTAGATGCTCCAACTGCTGACAGAGCTGCTGGGATATGCTCGCAAACTTCTTCCCTTAATGGAACTTTACGCCGCGCGCCGTACGGCGCGGCCGGTGCGGGATTCCGCAACGCAGGAATTTCAAAGTTACACGTCGGAGGCCCTGCGCTCACACCAGCACAACCTGATGGAGCTTCGCTCCGCTCTTGAAAGTATTCAGCAGCGTTTGAGAGTCATTGATGATCAGTCCGTATCTCTCCAGCGTGAAGTCGCCAGGATGGCCGACCAGCATCGAATCTTACTGATTGCTCTAACAGTGTCGGCCGTGGCTTCCGTCGCAACGCTGGTTATGGGAATCATTCTGGTTTCACGGCACTGATCTGGTTATCCATCCTGCGCCAAAGTTCGATTCATGAATGCCGGCCTTCGTTGAGAAGCAGCTGACCAACCTCTCCCGCGAAAAACCTCATCGAATAGCTTGCTACGCGCCAGACATCTACATGCAAGAAAGCCTATGAAGATAGAAGAAACGAACTTTATTCCTGAAGATTGCGGCACCTTGGAGGATGCAGCAACTCCGCTCCCACCATCTGTTATAGAAACCATGAAGCTGGTTTTTCGCGAGACTCACGGCGGCGAAATGACGCCTGAGGACCGCGCCTTCCTTGGAATCTCTGATCAGTGAAGAAGCAACAGCCCGGAAAAAACTCGGATTCGCCAGCCGGATCCAGAGTGCGCCGGCCCGCTCGCGATGGTCAGTTACGAAATGCGATCGAGAATGTATTCAGACTGACCCATGGCCGTGAGATGACGCAAGAGGAAAGACGCCTCTTCGGATTATCAAATGAAGATGAAGGACGCCAGCCGAATCGACGCGCATCGCACACGTACGAGGATGGCGACGCTACGTAACTGTTCGGAGGATGGCATGCCCAAACTAAAAGCCTCATCTGTGGTTGCAAATGAGGCTTTCTGATAAATGGCTAAGCGACTTGGGCCCTCTACTACTGTCGCTCCGAATGATCAGATACCTACCCTGCAGCACAGGTTGGCTCCTCAGCGTGCCTTATTTCCCTTTTGTTAACATCGATTGAGTGAAGTCCCCCCAAAAAATCCGCGTTCGCTTTGCCCCGTCTCCCACGGGGTTGCTACACGTTGGTAATGCGCGAACCGCCCTTTACAACTGGCTGGTCGCCCGACAAAAGAAGGGGATCCACGTTCTCCGAATTGAAGATACGGATGTGGAGCGGAGTGAGGCACGCTTCGAAAAACAACTGCTCGAAGATCTGCGTTGGCTCGGCATCGATTGGGATGAGGGTCCCGATATTGGCGGTCCTTTTGTTCCTTATCGGCAAAGTGATCGCATGGATACTTATCAGCGATATGCCGGACGTTTGCTGGAGGAAGGAAAAGCTTACCTGTGCTTCTGTACCGCCGAGGAGCTGGAGCGGGAGCGTCAGGCAGCGGCGGCAGAGCGTCGTCCACAGGTGTACTCGGGCAAGTGCCGACTGTGCGACGCAACGGAGGCGCAGCAGCGTCGGGCGAGCGGCGAAGCCGCTGCAATTCGGCTGAAGATTCCCGAGCACCCGATTCACTTTCATGACATCGTACGCGGGGACGTCACTTTCGACAATGAATCGGTCAGCGATCCGATCATCGTGCGATCGTCCGGGATTCCCGTTTACAACTACGTGGTTGTCGTCGACGATGCTGAGATGAAGATCACCCACGTGATTCGCGGCGACGATCATCTCTCCAACACTCCCAAACAAGTCGCCTTGTACGAAGCGCTGGGATTTCCTATTCCGGAATTCGCGCACTTGTCCACAATTCTAGGACCTGACCGCGAGCGACTCTCGAAGCGGCATGGCGCGACTTCGATCTCGCAATTCCGCGAGATGGGAATCCTGCCGGAAGCTCTGGTGAACTATCTGGCACTGCTGGGCTGGGCGCCGAGCGGAGGCACTCGCGAAACGTTCACGCCCCGCGAGCTGATCAAGGAGTTCTCACTCGAGCGCGTGACTCCCTCGCCGGCGATTTTCGATTTCGACAAACTTTACTGGCTAAATCGGCACTACATCAAAGCGGCAGACCCACGGCGCATTTTGGAGTTGTCTCTGCCCTACTTTCGCAAGATAGGACTGCTTCCCGATAACGAAAACCCGGAGGTCCGTTCATGGACAGAAAAAGTTATCGCGCTGCTTATCCCGTACGTTGACCGGCTGGAGCAGCTACCCGAAAGGGCCAGGTTCCTGCTGAACTATGACGCTGAAGCAGCGGTGAAGGACGATGACAATCAGGCCCTTCTGACTTCTGAAATTGGACAAAGAGTCATCGCTGAATTTGCAACTCGAGTCCGAGCAGGCAGCAATGGGTTCACGCCGGAAAGTTTCAAAGCCGTTATTAATGAAGTAAAAGAGGGAACTGGAGCGAAGGGCAAAGACCTCTTTCATCCCATTCGGATCGTCATCACCGGTTCCCATTCTGGTCCAGACTTCGACCGCGTGATTCCCCTCATCGAAGCCGGGGGACAGCTTTTGTTACCGCAGCACGTGTTGAATGTCCGTGAACGGGTCGACGCATTTGAGACAGTGTTTCATCGCGAGCGCGGCTCCGCCGCATAGCGCTATTTCCCTGCCGCCTAACGTGGTTCCACTTAGGTGACGTGGTTCCGGGCCGCTGGTACAGGGTTTGTAGAACCCAGCCGTGTTTTCGCTACTGGCTCCCTTCGTAAGCATGGCGATCCGCAGATGAGCGCTGAGTGCTGACGGCTGCCTGCTTCCCCCCGCAGCTATAATCAATCATGGCGACACTGCGCCAGCAGATCGCGACCAACGTTCTTACGGCGACAAAATTCCGTGACCTGCTGAACCTGGTTCGCGAGAACCGTCCGGCTGATGACCTCGACATCATCCAGCGCGCCTACGAGTTCTCCCTCCAGCACCACAATGGGCAAACTCGCGCTTCCGGCGAGCCTTATCTGGTCCATCCCCTCGAAGTAGCGTTGGTGTTGGCAGAAATGAAGCTGGATTCCACGGCGATCGCCGCCGGACTGCTGCACGACGCAGTGGAAGACACCGACGTTACAAACAGCCAAATTGAGGAGAAATTCGGCACCCCGGTCGCTCATATCGTTGACGGCGTAACGAAGATCGCGAAGATCAATCTGGCTAGCCGCGAGGAGCGGCAGGCGGAGAACGTCCGAAAGATGGTGCTCGCGATGACGGACGACATACGCGTCGTCCTCATCAAGTTGGCCGACCGCTTGCACAACATGCGGACGCTGGAACATCTTCCGCCTGATCGTCAGCAGCACATTGCGCAAGAGACTCTCGACATCTACGCTCCTCTTGCACATCGTCTGGGTATGGGCAAGGTCCGAGGCGAACTAGAAGACCTCGCATTCCAATATGTCGATCCCATTGGCTACACCCAGACCAAGGAGCAGGTCGAAGCGCGGCGTAAGCAGGGTGAGGCCTTCCTCACGAAAACCGTAGCTTTTATCCGCGAGAAGCTGAAAGAAAATGGTGTGGAAGCACGTGTCGACCATCGCATCAAGCGCCTTTACAGCATCGCGCAAAAACTCCAGCGACAACGAATCACCGTCGACCAGGTTTATGACCTGCTGGCGATCCGCATCATCACTTCCTCAGTAAAAGACTGTTACAGCGCGCTGGGCGCAATCCACAGCATCTGGCGGCCGGTTCCTGGACGAATCAAAGACTTCATCGCTATGCCGAGGCCGAATCTCTATCAATCTCTGCACACCACGGTCATGGCGGAAGGCGGCATGCAGTTTGAAGTGCAGATTCGCACTGAAGAGATGCACAAGATGGCGGAGGACGGTATCGCCGCGCACTGGAAGTACAAAGACGGCACTCCAGTCAACGCCAAAGACGAGCAACGTCTGTCGTGGTTGCGGCAGGTTGTAGAGTGGCAGCGCGACGTCTCCGATCCCAACGAGTTCCTCTCAACGCTCAAGATCGACCTGTATCCCGAAGAGGTTTACACCTTCACTCCCAAAGGCAAAGTCGTCATCCTGCCCCGTGACGCCACCTGCATTGACTTCGCCTACCACATCCACACTGAGGTCGGTAACACGTGTGTAGGAGCGAAAGTGAACGGACGCATCGTCCCACTTCGGTACAAGCTGCGCAACGGTGACATCGTTGAGATCATCACCCAGACAGGACATCAGCCAAGCCGCGACTGGCTGGGATTTGTTAAGTCCTCTCGCGCACGAAACAAGATCAAGCATTGGCTTCTGGTTCATCAGCGCGAGCGCGCACTCGAAATTGGCCGGAAGTTGCTGGAAAAAGAAGCCCGCAAATACAAGGTTAGTCTCAAAGAAGTCACACAACAGAACTACGCAGCAGTCGCGAGCGAATATGGGATAGGCAGTAACGAGCAAGATCTGGTTGCGTCGATCGGCTATGGCAAGTTCTCTGCGCGCGCTGTTCTGAAAAAGCTTGTTCCAAGTGCAGTTGGCGGCGCCGAGCCAGAACCAGAAGAAGAAACCGGGCTGATCGGCGGCATGATCCGCAGGGTCTTTGGCGACGACGGCGGATCGCTCAAAGTTCAGGGCCACGATGAGCTACTTGTCTATCGCGCACGCTGTTGCAATCCGATCCGCGGCGAGGAAATTGTCGGCTTCGTGACTCGCGGCAAAGGCGTCGCGGTTCACTCGAAATCCTGCCCCAACGTCACCAATCTGATGTACGAACCTGACCGGCGTATCAACGTCACTTGGGGGCGACCTAGCGCCTCGGTCTCCGGCCCGGCAAAGGCAACATATCCGGTCAAGCTCACCGTAGTCTGCGATGACCGCACTGGAATGTTGAAGCAGGTCACAGCAGCGATTAGCGATGACAACACCAACATCCGCCACATGGACGTACGCACGGGCGATAGTCGGGCGTCGATCGACATCACGATAGACATCGAAGACGTCAAGCACCTTGATCGCATCGTTTCGGGGATTCGCCGAATTCCGGGAATCATTGACGTGCAGCGGCTAAAAAAGATTTAAAACTTCTGCCAAAACCCACAAGATCGGCAGATCTCGGGCAGATTCATGCCTCAGAATGATGGAAATTGACAGTTTCCTGTGATTCCCATACCAAAGTACCTTTCCGGTGTTTTCCTGAGTTGGAAACAACTCCCAATCAGCTACTCTGTTTTCAATCACTTACGAAATCGGTGACCAAGGTCCATTTAGCAGCGAGGTACCTTTCGTCATCTACCCACCCGGCGCCGCCGGTGGCATTGTTAACGCGCCCTTCTCCCGAAACTTGCGAGTTACCAAAGTCACTGGAGGACAGTGTCAATGTTGCGCAAAAGATGGTGGTTGGCCCTGGCATCGGCCTGCGTAGTCTCCTTTTTCATCGGCTATGCCCATGGTGCGACGCCGCACATGATTGGTCCTGACGGGGGAGATGTTCGTTCGCTAGCTTACGATCCCCATAATCCGGACCGCATCCTGCTCGGTACCAGTTCGGGACAGATTTTCGAATCACGCGATCGTGGTCTTTCCTGGAACCGCTTCACACACCTGGGCACTGGACCTGACTATGTGCTCGACCACATAGTTTTTGATCCAGGCGATTCCCGCAAAGTGTATGTTGCGGCGTGGAGCATCGAGAGCCAAAACGGGGACCTGTTCCGCTCGCACAACGGTGGAAAGTCGTTCGAGTCGCTGAACGGAATGAAGGGAAAGTCGATTCGCTCGTTTGCGATGGCGTCCTCGAATTCCAAAATCCTCGTCGCAGGCGCGCTCGATGGCGTGTTCCGTTCTAACGATGGTGGCGATCACTGGGCCCGCATCTCGCCGGAAGGTCACAAGGACATCAAGAACATTGAATCGTTAGCCATCGATCCGCAGAATCCTGATGTGATTTATGCCGGCACATGGCATCTTGCCTGGAAGACCGAGGATGGCGGAAACAACTGGCATCAGATTAAGAACGGAGTCATCGACGATTCCGATGTTTTCTCGCTGATCATTGATCCGAAGCAGCCCTCGACGATCTACTTGAGCGCCTGCTCCGGTATTTACAAGAGCATCAACGGCGGCGATCTCTTCCACAAGGCCCAGGGAATTCCGTTCTCGGCACGACGAACGCGCGTGTTGAAGCAGGACGCGAACCATCCAGACGTCGTCTTCGCCGGAACCACCGAAGGTCTGTGGAAGACGCAGGATGCCGGTGCAACCTGGCACCGAGTCACAGCTCCGAACATCATCGTGAACGACGTGATGATCGATCCACGTGATTCGACGCACGTAATGCTCGCCACGGATCGCAGTGGCGTGTTGGTAAGCACGAACAACTCGGCTTCGTTCAGTGCATCGAATGATGGCTTCGCTCACCGTCAGGTGCGCGCGCTGCTTGCCGACAATAAGAATCCCAGTGCGCTGTACGCCGGTATGGTGAACGACAAAGAGTTCGGCGGGGTCTACGTGACTCGCGATGCCGGACAGCGCTGGTCGCAGCTCAGCAATGGACTCAACGGCCGTGACGTCTTCACGCTCGCCCAGGATGAGAAGGGTAATGTCTATGCCGGGACCAACGCCGGCCTGTTCCGCCTGGCTCCAAATGCCCGCATGTGGGCGCGCATGACTGTGCCGGGCATGATGCCGAACGTTCCAGATCTGGCAATCATAGGCAACATGATGTTCGTTCCCACGACCTCAGGCACACTGCTAGTCTCACGCGATCTGGGCAAAACCTGGACGCAACAGCGCGCCGCCAAGAAGGAACCCTTCGTGAAGGTTCGTGCCAATAACGGCATGGTTGCAGCGGCAACCTACACCACGCTGCTGGTTTCCGCCGATGGAGGGAAACACTTCAACGTGGAGCAGAGTCTGCCCGTGACGCTAATTACCGGCATTGCCATCGACGCCGATCAGAACCTCTGGATTTCATCTGCACAGGGTCTCTTCCGCCAGCAGAAGGGCGGAACTTGGGAGCCAATGTCCACCGATCTGCCGAAGGCCAAGATCACTTCGCTCGATTACGACCAAAGCGGCAAACACCTTCTCGCGATTGTTGATGGCTCAAGCGAAGTGTTCGGAAGCGCCGACGGACAGAGATGGCATCGCATGGAAGACGCAGGCCTGCCACTCCACCGCGCAGTCCCAATGCGGGATCGGATGTTTGCGCTCAGCCTCTACGAAGGCGTTGTGAGCTTCGAAGGCAGCAATCGCATGAGCGCCCGCATGGAAGAGTCCCGCGGCAACGAATAGTTCAAATTCACCCCTGACCGGAGAGGGCGGAGCCAGAATGTAGGTTCCGCCCATTTTTTTAGCAGCAATTAGCAATTAGCAATGCCCGATTAGCGAAGCAGATGAGTCTATGCCGTGGCTGCTGTGCTCGTGGTTGCGCGTTTGTTCATCCACTTCCGCCATTCCAGAAGAAGCTGGACCTGGTTCGCGAGCAATCGCAGTGCCTGTCTCTGCTGATCCGTTATGGAACGCGGCTCCTGGGCAATCACGCAGACGCTACCTAAAGCTTCTCCGTCGGGTGTACGCAGAGGGGAGCCGGCGTAGAACCTAACCTTCGGAGCTGACGAGACGAGTGGATTGCCGGCAAAGCGCTCGTCTTTGGTCGCGTCCTCCACGACCATCACCTCATGATGCATGATGGCGTGTGCGCAGAACGAGAGTTCGCGAGGCACCTCGTTGGCAACGAACCCGACCATCGATTTGAACCACAGGCGGTCAGAATCAACAAATGTAATCATCGCTCCAGGAGTCTCACAGATGATCGCCGCAAGCTGCGCTAGATCGTCGAATGACTTCTCCGGCAAAGTGTCGAGAATGTCGTACGACCTGAGCGCCGCTATACGCTGGATCTCGTTGTGAGGAACCGGAACTGATTCCACAGATTTGACTGCCCGTGCCAGATCTTCGGTTGTGTATGGCTTATTGAGGAACGACGCGGCCCCCATATCTCGCGCCTTACGAATATCGATGGCAAACGTGGGCGAAGCCGCCACAATTACTCTGGCTCGGAGGTCAGGATGCTTGCGCAGTCGGGCACACAGCTGCAAACCATGTAGCTTGGGGAGAACCAGCTCAAGCACTACGACGTCCGGCTGCATCTGTTCGACCAGTTGTAGCCCCGCAACGCCGTCGGTTGCCGTTCGGACTTTGTATCCCCTGCGCTCCAATTCAGTACGGCTGGATTCGAGCAACTCTTCGTCGAAATCGATCAGGGCAATTTTTGTGGGCATCGAGCCGTCCGGAGGGCGATTCCTGAGAGGTACGGTGGGAATATTACTCCGGATTGTCGTCTTGCGCCGAGAATAAGGACTGGTGCGCACGTATAAGCTCTTCGCGAGCCAGCAACTGCGGCCGTTCTATACTGAAATCATAATGTCGACTGTCTTTAAGCGCGTTCTCTTAAAGCTATCCGGGGAGGCCCTCGCGGCTGGACAAGGGTTTGGGGTCGATGCCACTCGAGTTCACGAAATCGCCGCAGAAATTGCTGAAGTACATGCTTTAGGGGTTCAGATTGCGATCGTGGTTGGCGGCGGCAACTTTTTCCGCGGCGTAGCCGAGCAGGCTCGCGATATGGACCGCGTCTCTGCCGACCACATGGGCATGCTGGCCACCATGATCAACGCCCTGGCCTTGCAGGATGCGCTCGAGAAACAGCATGTTCATACTCGGGTAATGTCCGCCATTGAGATGAATCAGGTGGCCGAACCATTCATTCGGCGGCGGGCAATGCGGCATCTTGAAAAGGAGCGCGTAGTCATTTTCGGCGCTGGGACAGGAAATCCCTACTTCTCCACCGACACCGCCGCTTCCCTCCGCGCCATGGAAATCAAAGCAGATGTGATTCTTAAGGCGACCAAAGTCGATGGCATCTACGACGCCGATCCATTCCTCGTGAAGGACGCGACAATGTTCCAGCAAATCACCTATATGGAAATCATCAAGCGCGGTTTGAAGGTCATGGACACTACGGCCATTAGTCTGTGCAAAGACAACAACCTGCCCATGATCATCTTCAATTTAAATAAGCACGGGAACATCCGCCGCGTGATCACAGGTGAAAAGGTGGGCTCGCTGGTTTGTGCGTGAACGGCAGCGATTAGCAATTAGCCAAGAGCAACACCAACACGAAAAGCTCAGGAGCTTCAAAACACAAAGGCCAGCGCAGTCGCTGGCCTTTCAAGCTAATTGCTTATTGCTAATCGCTGCTTTTCTAGCTGACCTTCCGCTTTTCTAGCTGACCTTCCGCACTACCTGCATCGTGCCCCAGTCGTAATCGAACTTCTGCCCGCAATCGAGGCAAACGACGTAGTGACCACCCTGTCCAATGGGCTCCCAATCGGAGTTCCGACCAGAGGATGCGCTGGCTGCGGCGAAAGGCTTTGACGTATGGCGATGACGACAGCTGAGCGACAAGACTTGCAGAAATTTTTCCAACATCTTAATTCAACCCTTTATTCCATTAACGTGGCCTGTCCCGTCCGCCTCTGCAGACGAGGACAGGCCGAGAAAGCAGACTTAGGCGCGAGCTGCGGCCACAGCTGAGGACTCGATCGAGACAGGCTCCTTCGAATCGTTTTTCTGCTGCTGACCAGGCTTGCGAATGTCAATGCCGCCCTTGAAAAAGGCGCCATCTTCGATGCTGATGCGCTGCGCTACGACGTCGCCGGTGAGCGAGCCTTCGTTGCGGATATCCACGCGATCGCTGGCGTTCAGGTTACCGCGGACTTTGCCGAGCACAACCACTTCGCGGGCGTTGATATTTGCAGAAACTTGACCGTTGCGGCCGATAGTCACGCGATTACCCGGCAGCTGAATGGATCCCTCGACCTTGCCGTCGATGTATAACGACTCGGAACCGGTTACTTCACCCTTAATGACGAGGCTCTTGCCGATCGTCGCCTGTTCCTGGGTGTTCAGAACGGCGTTGCGATTGGCCGGCGCTGGAGTTGGTTCAACAGCAGCGGGTGTAGGACGGGTCTCCACAGACGGAGTCGGCGTCGGTTTGGTTTGAGTCGGGCCGACAGCCGGATTGCTATTCGGCTGGTTCGACGTCGGGGGATTGGCTGGCTTCCACATTAGGTTTTGTCTCCTTCAATTCTCTTTCGAGTTCAAGTGCCGCAAGCTCCAACTCTAACTTATCAGCTCCTTGACGCTGGCCAAGAGCGAACCGGGAAGGTGCTGGCGTCTTGCTTTTGCTAGCTGAGTGTACCGCTCGCGCAGGACTGTGGAAACCACATGAGCACCTAAAGTTCCGAAGTTTTCCTCTTAAGCCGAACTACGCCCAACCCCGCTCCAGAACAACACTTGAGCAACTCTGTTTCCCGCAATCCACCCGCCTGCAAAGCCCTTGCGATGTAAAACTTGCGTGCTTACGGAGCAGTTCTTTCGTCGGACAAAAGCCTTAGGTTTTTTGTAAAAACGCGACCCTTGATACAGCTCTGTGGCACAGCCGCCCCCGCTGTGGTTCTATCCAACTCAGCACGACGAATCTGGCGTGAAATGAGACTCGCTTAGCTCTATTCATCGCTGACCGAATGACTTACAGGCTTGGCTAAGCAACGTGCAAGAGCAAAACAGGAAATTCGGTTTCCCACAATGTGCCGGACGTCTTAACCTTGGGCGGAACCACAGCCGAGGCTGGGTGTGCCACACAACCATATCTCTCTGTCCTATGCTCCCGCCCCTGCCTTACTGCATTCTCCAGCCGCCATCCACAACGACGGTCTGGCCGGTTACCATGCTCATGGTCGCAATCAAGCTCACGATCGCCTCGGCTACATCATCCGGCGAAAGCACTTTGTGAAGAGCGGTCTCTTTCTTCCACGATTCTCTGAATTCGTCCAGTCGCTTGATAGGAGCGATCCAGCGCGTCTCAATCAACCCCGGCGCCACCGCGTTCACGGTTATCTCTGGACCAAGGACCTTTGCGAAGGAACGGGTAAGGGACAGGATAGCCGCCTTCGATGCACAGTAAGCGATCGAGCTTCCGCCTCCCGTATACGCTGCAACTGAGGAGACGTTCACTACGCGTCCCCAAGCCTTAGCCTTCATCATTGGCGCTATCGCCCGAGTGCAATACAAAGTGCCATTCACGTTGACCGCGAAAGTGCGATCCCACTCTTGCTGGTTCAATGCATGCAGATCGGAAAGATCGGTAAAACGAGTGAAGGCGGCATTGTTTACCAGGATTTCCACCGGACCCAACTGGCGCCGCACTTGCTCGATCATACGCAGGACTGCAGATTCATCGGAGACATCCGCCTGGACCGCGATTGCCTGAACGCCACAACTCTGAGCTTCCTTTGCCGTTGCCGCAGCCTCGTCCTTGGACTTCGAGTAGTTCACAGCGACGGCAGCACCCAGCTGAGCCAGCTGCAGAATGGTGGACCGACCAACACCGGTGCCACCGCCGGTTACGAGCGCAACTTTTCCTTTCAGATCCACATCCATCTCACCTCTACTTGCTCATATTCCAACGTTCCGAAATGAAACCTTCGTGATGGCGGCCCGGTCCTCTTAATGAATGCCATTTTCCATTAGAGCTTTAGGTTACAGGCTGGAGCGGTCAGGTGAATCATCAGCTTGAGGCGAACGTGCTGATGAAGGGAGCTAATCGTGCGAAGGCCTGAGTTCGAACAAATGCTTTGACAGCGAAGGGCCGTCAACTCAGTTTGCGCCGGAGCTTCGCAGATTTTGCTCCGTTGCGACCTTTGGGAACCGCAGCAATAACGGAACGCAGCAGTTTGTTCACAGATTCGGACGAGTTGAACACGCGAGCGACATCGGGGTCGAGAACGACGGCGATAGCTGTTGCCTGCAGCCTGGGCGCAAATCGATTCGGCCGCGCACGTTTATAGTCGAATTCATAACCCGAGCGCATCTCTGCTTTTGGCTTATTCTGCCGACGTGCCCTGCTCATAGTCCCTCCGTTCTCGCTTTGTTGCTAAACGTGCGCTAATAATCCGAACTTTCCCTTCACGCTCGGTGAAACAAACAATCAGGAGCCGACGCCGCACCGAGTGCCCAACAATGATTTCGCGAGCCTCTTCGATTGAATGATCCGGGTCATCGAAGATTTTCGCCATCGGATCCGCGAAGACCGCTAAAGCCTCGTGGAAGGCAACGCCATGCTTTTTCTTATTCGCTACATTCTTGCGCGCACTCCATTCGAACTCCATCCGACCTCAGTATATCTACCCTCAGAGACGCTCGTTAAAGTAGTTCCCGCGACATTACCGCAACGTAGAAATTTACCAGCCGAACATTATTGAACTTTTTCTTGACGGCCTTCATCTACTGTCCGGAATTGCCGGCCTTGAGCGAAGGTTTTTGCACAAATCCCAATTCAGGAGAAACCATGATTCGTCATTTGGTGATGTTTTCGCTCCTTGTAATTCCCTTATGGGCGCAGAGCACAAAGCAGCCAACTGAAAGGAAGGACACATCCGCGCATGTGCGCTACATCAATCCGCCGGGATTAGCAGTGAATCCGCGTTTCACTCAGTTGGTCGAGATCAGCGGTGGACGCACAATTCTGATCTCCGGCCAGGTCGCTTACGACAAAGACGGCAAAGTCGTGGGCAAAGGTGACATTCGCGCACAATCCAAACAAGTCTTCGAAAATCTGAAGGCTGCGCTCGACTCAGTGGGCGCAACTTTCAATGACGTGGTCAAGCTAAATACTTTCATGGTGAATATGCCTGAAAACTTGGAGGGCCATCGCGAGGTGCGTGGGCAATATCTAGCAAAGAACGAACATCAACCGGCGAGTACCACCGTCGGAGTTGCCGCATTGGTGAATCCTGACTTGCTACTGGAGGTAGAAGCGGTGGTGGTGCTTCCTTCGCAGCGGAAGGAGTGATTGATGAATCGGGTGATCGGGTGAAGTGCTCTTGCTTCTCTAACGAAGTGCTCCTCTTTCCACACTGTCATTCCTAAGCGCCTGGTTTTGGCGCGAGGAATCCGCTCTTTGGTGTCGCAACAAAAGCGGATCCCTCACTTCGTTTCGGGATAAGAGTAAGGTGTGGGTTCGGAATGAAAGAGAGGGTAGACGGGTCGCGGTTTTACTTCGCCCGATCACCCGATTGCTTCTGTCGATTGTCCCGAAGCCTAACGTCATCTGGTATAAAGCAGCAATCAATTCGGAGGATCACCATCCATGGCGAAGGCGGTTGTACTTTACCGAATCGCTTCCGTGTTACTCATTCTGTTTGCCGTGGGACACACATTCGGATTCCTGAAGTTTCAGGCGCCCACTGCAGAAGGACGCGCGGTCTGGGAGTCGATGAACAATGCCCATTTTCAAGTCGGACGTACTGATGCCACATATGCACGCTTCTACGTTGGCTTTGGACTGTTCCAGACTTTATATCTTCTGTTTACAGCATTTCTGGCCTGGCGCCTCGGCACCTTGGCTCGCAGCGCTCCGCAGACTATAGGCGCACTCGGCTGGACCTTCTTCGCAGTGCAGTTAGTCTCGTTAGTGCTGAGTTGGATTTATTTTTTGGCGCCGCCAATCGTGCTGTCGGGATTAGTGGCAATCTGCATCGGTTGGGCTTCGTGGTTGGTAAGCACAGCCCGACCATAGAAGAACGGCGGCCTAATCGCGCTATAGAACTGTGATCCTGAGCCGCTTTTGCCGAAGGACCTCCCGCAAATGCATCCGACTTCGTTGCTCTTTCCTGGCTCTTACACCAGAGCCTTGCGCCAGAAAGCCGATATACAGCAATAAGTCCGAAAATATTTCGGGAGGTCCTTCGCCCAAAATAGGGGCTCAGGATGACAACATGTTTGGTGAAAGTGATCGAAGAAACGAATGCGTTGTCGTTCACCGGATTAGCTGATCGCTCGATTCTTTCTGATTTTCCTCATACGGGACCTCGACCGTTTCGCTCTTCCAGACTCCAGGTTGAGCGACCTTCAGCGGCAGTCGCGTGCGTCTCTGGATTTCTTGCAGGAACCCATCCGGATCTGCATTGTAGCCAGCATGGGTGATTTTGCGGTTGTCATTACTCCGCACGCTGAACTGCTTGTTTCCGGTGTTGTAATGCAGGCTGGCTATGTCTTCCCACCGGATCTTCTTCTCGCTGCCATACCACGTACGCGATGTAACTCCATCCACGTCAATCGTCAGCACCGGCGGATACATGAATGGAACCATGGCGAGAAATGCCATAAACAGGAATGGCACCCACCATTGATTAGGCTTGCGCAACACGACGACAGAAATCACTACAAGCGCCGTAAACAGTAAGCCGCAGAGAGCGGTCACAATCTGGATCGCCGTGGTCGGTCCGAATATCTTGCGACCCGCCTCCTCCTTAACTTTTCCACTTCTCGACGATTTCCAGAGCCAGTTAAGAACCAATGCAAGCAACGCGGCCGTTAAGACATGGCGTAAAGCATCCATGCATCGCAGTATAGAGGCGATGGTCCGAAGCCATTGAGTGAGTACCTGAGTAATCAGGAGCGGCAATGGCCGGCAACAGCGCTGAACCGTGTGCTCACTATTTCGATAAAGTGGATAGATTCAACTGTGGATAGATTCAACTGATGACGAACGATCGAGAAATCCTGGCCCGCATCTCTCGCCAACCAAATCACGCGGCTGGGTACAAGCAGCTTGTGCGCGAGTTGCGACTGCGTGGCGGTGAGGAGCGACGGCTACTGGATGAGCGCCTGCAAAAGCTCGTCGATCGCGGCGAGCTGGTTCTAATGGGACGCGATCGCTATGGATTGCCGAAGGCAGCGGCCAAGCACAACCTGGTTGCCGGCGAGCTCTCTGTTCATCGTGATGGCTACGGATTCGTCCGCCCGCGAGATCCAGCAGTAAAGGATCGGATCGAAGGCGACATCTACATCTCTCCTCGTGATATGAACGCTGCCATGCACGGAGACAACGTGCTGGTTGAATTAGGTCCGGGGCGCGGAGATGGTAGAGCTGAGGGAAGGATCGTCAAAGTTGTTGGCCGCGCCCATCCGACTGTAGTAGGAATCTTCCACTACGGCGATCGGTTCAACTACCTTCAGCCAATCGACGAAAAGCTCACCGATCCCGTGATGATTCCCGGCGGCATGGAGGTTCCATCGGTAGAGACGCAGCATGCTGCCTCTCTATCGAGCGAGTCGCGACACCGCGTCATCGGAAAGGAAGCCCGCCGGAGCGCGCCGGTCGATCTCGAAGGCATGATCGTCGATGTCGAGATCATTCAATGGCCTTCGGGCTCACAGAATGCTCGGGGTAAGGTAATCGAAGTTCTCGGATACGAGGACGATTTCGGCGTCGATGTCGAAATCATGATCCGCAAGCACCACATCCCACACGTATTTCCAGCAGAAGTGCTTGAAGAAGCCGAATCGTTTACCGCCGTAATCCCTCGGAATGAAGTCGCGCGGAGGCACGACTATCGCGACTTGCCGATCGTCACCATAGACGGCGAGACGGCGCGCGATTTCGACGACGCGGTGCTCGTTCGCAAGCTGCAAAACGGGAATTACGAACTTCAAGTGCACATCGCGGATGTCGCGAACTATGTGACAGACGGCTCCGCGATCGATGCGGAAGCACGGCTCCGGGGAACATCGGTGTATTTTCCGGATCGCGCTGTTCCCATGCTGCCTCTGGAGCTTTCTACCGACCTCTGCAGCCTGCGTCCACAAGTGGAACGGCTGGTGCTCTCTTGCATCATGGAAATGGATCACGCGGGTGAGATCGTCAGTTATCAGATTCACGAAGGAATAATTCGCTCCGCCGCTCGCATGACTTACAACGAAGTGCAGGCCGTCCTCGATGGCGATCACAGCATGCGCCAGCAGTATGCTTCGCTGGTCAGCGAATTCGAGCGTATGGAGGTGCTCGCCAAAATTCTCAACCGCAAGCGCGTCAAGCGCGGTTCCATCGACTTCGACATGCCGGAGCCGGTAATCGAATTCGACGAGTCCGGCCTTATGCAGGGCGTAGCCCGCGCGGAGCGGAAGTTCTCCCATCGGCTCATCGAGGAATTCATGTTGGCGGCAAACGAGTGCGTAGCTGCCCATCTCGAGAGTCATGAGGTTGCTTCGCTCTACCGCATCCACGAAAAACCCGATGCGAAGCGGGTCTATGACTTTGAACTTTTGGCAGCGGCGTTTGGGTATTCGCTGGGAGTAGACCTGCCGGTCCGGCGTTTCCAGATGCGTGGGGAGCGCCGCGAGCGTCATGGCAGCGGACGCAATCCGCGGCAGCACGAAGTTCCTCAAGAGGTGCACATTACTCCGCGCATGTACCAGAAGCTAACGCAGAAGATCGCAGGCAAGCCCGAAGAACGCATCCTGTCGTACCTGATGCTGCGCTCTCTGAAGCAAGCCCGCTACTCGGAGGAGAACGAAGGACACTTCGCGCTGGCTGCTCCCAGTTACACGCATTTCACGTCGCCGATTCGACGTTATCCCGATTTGATCGTGCACCGGATTCTGAAGGTAGTGCTGCACGACGGGACGCACGCGTCTGCCTCGGCAAAGCAGCGACAAGACAGCCGAGGGCGGCTGTCCCACGGGGAAATGAGTACGTCGCACGATGGCCAGCAACCTTCACCGTGGTCGAAACGTCGAGAAAGGAAGCAGGCTGAAGATGGCAAGAATCATCTGACAGAGATTATTCCGTTAGATGAACTGCACGACATCGCCGTCGATTCCAGTACTACCGAGCGCCGCGCCGACGAAGCCGAGCGAGAGCTGATCGAGTGGAAGAAGATTAAGTTCATGGAGGACAGAGTCGGCGAAGACTTCAGCGCGCTGATCGTGAGCGTGACGAAATACGGACTCTTCGTGGAACTCGACGATCTGTTCATCGAAGGATTGGTTCCACTTAGTTCATTAAGCGATGACCGCTACGCATATCACGAAAACACTCGCCAGATCATCGGCGAGCGTTCCGGACATGCATACTCGATCGGTGATCGCGTTCGCGTGATCCTCGACCGGATCGATCGCGTGCAACGCAAGCTGCAGTTCTCAATATTCCAAGAACCAAAACGGGAGAGGCCAACACGAAGGGCACGAAGGTAAAACTCTAAGGTCACGGAGTTTTCTTTGTGACCTCTTCTTTTCCCTTCGTGACCTTCGTGTTCGCCTCGTCTCCTGTAAAATTGAATATTCATAATCCTCTAAGGAGGACAGTAGAGCTGCATGGCACACATGGTGCGGTGCGTGAAGTATGGCCGGGAGATGGAAGGGCTCGACGAGCTTCCTTTCGACAATGAGCTCGGCCAGAAGATTTACGACAACGTGTCGAAGCAAGCCTGGGCGGAGTGGGGCGAGCATCAGAAGATGCTCATGAACGAATATCGCCTGCAGCCCTGGAAGAGAGAAGCGCAGGAGTTTCTCGCGCAGCAACTACAGGCATATTTCTTCGGCGAAGGTTCGCAGCTGCCGCAGGAATACGTGCCGCCCTCACGATAAGCATTGGCGATCGCTCCCCCACCCATAATAGAACTGCGTTCGTCACAGGTCTCTGCAAACTCATGGCCTGAGCTGCTCCGCCGCCATTGGATGGCTTGGACTGCGATCTTCCTGATGTTCGCGTTCGTCTATCTTGGGTCGCTCTCGTCTCCGGCGATCTTCGACGATGCGGATGCGACCCACGCCGAAGCCGCTCGCGAGATGCTGGCTAATAATGATTGGGTCACGCTGCACGTTGATGGCATCCGCTATCTCGAGAAGCCACTGTTGCCGTATTGGCTGGTCGCAACCTGCTACCGCGTTTTTGACGTTTCAGAATGGTCAACGCGACTGCCGACCGCACTTGCCATCCTGCTGCTGATGATTCTCGCGGCCGATTGGGCACGACGCGCATTCGGCGCGCGTGCGAGCATCTACGCCGCGCTGTTCGTTGTCACGACGATTGGATATTACCTGTTCTCGCGAATTCTGATTCCTGAAGCGCTACTCGCACTCACAATCGCCGGAGCACTTTACTTCGCCCTGCTCGCGCTCGACCGTGGGAGAGCATCGCGCCTTTGGTACGCGTGCTATGCCTGTTTGGCTGTAGCCGTCCTGGCCAAGGGACTGGTGGCGATCATCTTTGTTGGCGGAACGCTGCTCGCGTATTTGTTCGTCACCGGCGAATGGAGGCGCTGGCGCGAGTTCCGTCTCGTTACCGGCACACTTCTCTTCTTCGCGATCGCAGCTCCCTGGCACGTCCTCGCTGGACTGCGTAATCAGGGCTTCTTCTGGTTCTACTTCGTCAATGAACACCTGTTGCGCTTTCTTGGCAAGCGTTACCCGAAGGACTACAACAAGCTTCCGGCGATCGCCTATTGGACTCTGCATTTGGTCTGGCTTTTCCCCTGGAGTCTGTTTCTCGGTCGAGTAGTGGAGAACCTGCGTGAGCGCGCGAAGCACCGAGTTCCATCAGAGTGGACTTTCGCCGACCGCACGCGAATGATCTGCCTGATCTGGTCGGGATTAATTCTGGTGTTCTTCGCGATCTCCACCAATCAGGAGTACTACACATTTCCGGCATACCTGCCGCTCCTTCTGCTTGCGGCAGACGCCCTGGCTTCTGATCGCTTCGGCAGCCGATGGAGCAAGGTCGCTTATGGAGCACTTACCGTTTTGGGAGCTGCCGCCGGCATCGCGTTGATCGCGGGCGTGTGGTCGTCTCGCAGTTTGCCCGTTCCGCTGGATCTGGGAACCGTACTCGCCAATCGGCAGGTGGCAGACAACACTCTAGCGATGTCGAAATTCTTCGATCTCACCGGCCCGGCCTTTGCGGGATTGCGCTTGCCCGCATCGCTCGCTGCCTTCGCTCTACTCGTCGGGCCTCTGGCGGCTCTGCTCTCATCTCGTCGTTCGACGCGCGTTGCTGTCTGGACACTCGCTGTTACTTCCGCGATTTTCTTGCTTGCTGCGCATATCGCGCTGGTCCGCTTTGGCCCATTCCTGTCGTCACGCACTCTTGCTCGCCAGGTTCAGCAGGTGATTCGTCCCGGCGATCAGGTGATGATTTACGGCGATCAAGCATACGGCTCCTCGCTGATTTTTTATCTGCAGCGCCAGGTCCTGCTCGTCAACGGATGCAGCACTTCACTTCTATGGGGATCAAAGTATCCCGATGCTCCTCACATTTTCCTGACCGATGAGGATCTGCTTCGGGCGTGGGAAGGTCCGCAGCGGGTTTTCCTGTTTGTGCCTGACGAACAGCAATCGCGAGTGAAAGCGCTTCTTGGAAAAAGAGCCTATTCGTTCGCCCAAATATCGGAAAAAGAGATATTAAGTAACAGGCAGTAAGCTGCGTGGTTCCGGTCGCCCTCGGCGGGCAAGGCGCGGGACTTTGAGAAGCCAAGGTTGCAATGCCCTCAAACCAGGAGCTCGCATCAGCCCACATTTTCGCAATCCGAAACCGTGTCCGGCCGAGGATGGAGCACGTAACCAGCGGCGACAATACTATTTGCCGCCGGCGACCGCTTCTTCCTGATTTGGAACATCGGTCGGCTCTTCCAAACGCAACATCAGTCCGCCGGTTGAGAGCCGGTATATCTCGCGCCGCCAATGGATCTTCGCGCTCAGATAGCTGCCGATCCACAGGAACATTCCAAGCAGATCACGAATGGGATACAGAAATGCGTGAGTCAGAGCCTTCCGGTCGGCGGCAACGCAATATCCTGCAACGATCGACTGAATCACTCGATTTAGGAACGCAGCGCCAAACAAGCTCCAACCGAGGGCAGGGTGTCCAGTGGCGAGTGCAGCGATCAATCCCAGTACGCCATAAGGCATCGCGTACGTAAGCACAGTTCCGAAATGCCCTTTGGGACGCGAGAAACGAGTGCTTCGCATCCAGCGCACCTGGTGACGCATTGAGTCGAGAAATGAATGATGGAAGACCATGTGATCGATCACATGGTGCGAGAGAACGACTTCCCTGCCGGATTCAGCGACTCGATTTCCCAGGATGTAATCGTCGGCGCAGTAATCGGCCATGAATCCGAATCCGCCGAGCGCTTCCACGCATTCACGCCGTACGACCATCGTGGGGCCGAGCGCGAACTTCATGCCTTCGAGCATGTCGGCAACGACAACTCCCGAGGTCATCTCGACCGAGTATCCGAATGCCTCGAGCTCAGTCCAGAAGCCACCTGCCGGTAATCCCCGATAAATGCAGGTCGTCATTCCCACTTTGGGATCGGCAAAGGGCTTGATGATCTCGCGAAGATAGTCGCGCGAAACGCGAACATCGCTGTCGCTGATCACGAGCAGATCGTGAGCGGCTTCTTTCCACATCTTCTCCAGCGAGAACAGTTTCGCGTTCGTCCAGGGCGGCTCGCCGCAAGCGAGAATCCTGACCTTCACGTTTGGATACTTACGCGATAGCCGTTGTGCCATCTGCAGCCCAGGATCGTTCGCCTGGCGAGCGCAAAAGATAAGTTCGAAATCGGGAAAATCCTGGCAGAAGAAGCTCTCGAGGTTCTCTTGGAGATTGGGTTCGAGTCCGTGAACTGGCTTTAACACGCTCACCGGAGAGAAGTATGCTGCCGCAGAGCGAAATTGCTTGCGCTTTCTGGCAAAGCGCGACGAACCGAGTAGAGCCAGCACGAGGAACACAGTGGAGGTTAAGGTTCCGAAGATGGCGATCGCCAGGAGAGCACGCAGAAACATAGTGGGTGAAAACTCGATTCTACAGGCTTAGGGCAGGCTTTCGGCCGGAAGCGCTGTAGTATCATGGAGTCACCCCAATCCCGCTGCCTGCGGGATCTTTCTCTGCTGTCGGGACGTGGCTCAGCCTGGTAGAGCACTCGCTTGGGGTGCGAGGGGTCGGCAGTTCAAATCTGCCCGTCCCGACCATTCCGTTCTTGGGTGCAAAAGCTAGTCGCGCATCATTTCTGGCGCGCCCATTCGATCGACCGTAGCTTCGGTAACGGAAACCGAGCCGTGCTTGCTTCTACTTCCGCCGGGGACCCAGGCAATTGCGGAAGGACTTCGCGCAGAGCCCATTGAATCCGCTCAACTGCTTCCACAACTCCAACTTCCTGCTTCTCGCCTTTGCGGCTATAAAACGTAATGACCTGCAGCGCGTTGCGAATATGGTGGTTCATCTCGGCGATCACGCGTAAGCGGCAGTCGACATAGGCCCGACGTTGCCGTTCCCGAACTGAAAGGAAGTAAACCAATGCTGCGGCTACGAGTCCTACCAGAAAGCTGGATAGCAGGATAAGATCGCGGCCGGGAATACCGTTCCGGTGCAAACGTACTTCAAGTACATAGCTGCTTACCGCAACCAGGAGTAGGACAAGAAGGCTCTTGGCAACACTTCGGATGGTCACATCTGAGTAGACGTCGAAAGGAGTTGGATCGATCTACGACAAGAACCTTAGCCGAAGAAGCAATTTGCCTGTTGGCCGCTGGCATCGATTGCGCTACTTTGCAGGATTTCCAAAGGCGACTTGGAGCAGCGTCTTCTGTTCCATATCGTGAGCCTTGGCCGAGCCGGTTGCTGGACTGGCGCTGGCCGAGCGCTTTACGGTCAGGACCGGCCGGCCACCGGAGATCCGCTTCAGGCGCGGTACCACGAACCAAAGGGCTCCCATATTCGAAGGCTCTTCCTGTACCCACACAATCTCTCGCGCGTTCGCGTGACGCTGTAATTCCGCCATGAGTTCCGCTTCGGGCCAGGGATAGAGTTGCTCGATGAAGATGATGCCGGTCGAGTCATCTTTCCGCTTTTTGCGCTCCATTCGCAGCTCGTGCCCGATCTTGCCGGTGCAAATCAGGAGGCGCTTGGGATCGGCGATTTCCGTTTCGGGAAGAACGTTCAGGAAGTGAGGACGGCTGAACTCCTGCCGCGAAGAGCTCGCGTCCGGATGGCGGAGCATACTCTTTGGGGTAAAGACGACCAGCGGCTTGCGCCAGGGACGCAGCACCTGCCGCCGCAAGAGATGAAAGTATTGTGCGGAAGTCGAGGGCTGACAAATCTGCATGTTGTCGCGCGCAGCCAGCTGGAGATAGCGTTCGATACGTGCGCTGGAGTGCTCCGGTCCTTGCCCCTCGTAGCCATGAGGAAGGAGCATTACGAGGCCACTAAGCAGTCCCCATTTGTCCTCTGCCGCAGCGATGAACTGATCAATGACGATCTGCGCGCCATTGGCGAAGTCGCCGAACTGCGCCTCCCACAGGACCAGGGACTCGGGATAATCGCGACTGTATCCATACTCAAAGCCGAGCACACCGGCCTCAGACAGGATCGAGTTGTATACCTCGTACTTCGCCTGCTCCGGCGCGAGATGATTCAGCGGAATGTATTCCGTCTCGTCCTCGATGTCGATCAGCACGCTGTGGCGCTGGTTGAACGTGCCGCGCTTGCAATCCTGTCCGCTGAGACGGACCGGCACTTCCTGGAGCAAGAGCGAGCCAAAGGCCAGAGCCTCAGCCATACCGTAATCGAAGGCGCGCTTGCCATGTCCCATTTCAGCACGCTGCTCCAGCAGCTTCTTGATCTTGGGATGGATGTGAAACTCTTTCGGATAGCTCGCCAGCTTGTCGGCAATCTGGCCAACCTGCTCTGTGGAAATTCCCGTTTCGACATCGTATTCAGGTTTGAATCGGCCGCCGTTGTAGTTGTCCCAGTACTCGGGAAGTTTGGCTAGACGTGGCATCTTCTTCAGCTTGGTCGCCTGCTTCTGCGCTTCACCAATCTCGGCCGTGATCTCCTGCACCCGTTGGCTGCTATCGACGCCGATCCTCTTCGCATAGATTTCGTGCAGCGGCGGATGATCCTTGATGCGCGCATAGCGAATCGGCTGCGTGATCGTCGGGTCATCGACTTCGCTGTGGCCGTGACGGCGGTATCCGACAAGATCAACAACGACATCGCTGTGGAAGGTGTAGCGATATTCGGTTGCGAGTCTCGCGATGCGCAGGACTGCATCCGCATCTTCAGAATTTACGTGGAGGATTGGAATCGGCAGACGCTTCGCCAGGTCGGATGCGTAACGTGACGAATTGGTTTCGCAGGGTTCGCTGGTGAATCCGATCAGATTATTGGCGATGATGTGCAGGCCGCCGCCAACCGTATACCCATCCACGGCTGCGAGATTCATGGTCTCAGCCCAGATGCCTTGTCCGGCGAAGGCGGCATCGCCGTGGATCATAACGGGAAGAACTCTCTCTTCACCGCCCATGCGAATCTGCTTGGCCCGCACCCGTCCGGTTGCTACTGGATCGACGGCTTCGAGGTGGCTCGGATTGGAAACCAGATGCAGGTTAATCGTTTGACCACCACGTCCGGTGAAGGTCCCGGTTGCCCCCTGGTGGTACTTCACATCGCCGCCGCCAAGCACGCTGCGCGGATCAACATCTTCGAACTTCGCGAACATGTCTGCAGCGGTTTTGCCGACGATGTTCACCATTACGTTAAGCCGTCCGCGATGGCTCATGGCGATTACGACTTGCACGGTTCCGCGTTCGGCAGCATCGTTTAGGACTTCGTCGAGAAAAGGAATGAGAGCAGTTACCCCTTCCAGCGAAAAGCGCTTCGTTCCCAGATAGCGCGACTGAATCACTTGCTCGAACAGGTCTGCCTTGGTGAGGAGTTCGAGTATGTGCTTCTGATCCACAGGCGCGGGCTCGCTCTCGAGACGCTCCTGGATCCACTCCCGCCTGGCCACATCCGGAATATGCATGAACTCAGCGGCAATGGTGCCGCAGTAGTAGCGGCGAGCTTCATCGGCGAAATCTCCCTGTACGTCGAGCTCGGGAACCATTTGCGGAGCAAAGTACTGTCCCAACGGGTCGAGCTGAGCCTGAAGGTATCCCCAGCGCCGAAACGTCTCAAAGACGCGCTCGCGGTCTTGGGGATCGATGAGGAGGGAGCTCCTCTGATATTCCTGAGTGGTAGAAGCCATAGGTTGATTCTAATTGCTGCCAAGTTGATGATCGGCTCTGGACATTCGGCGCTCGGCTTTTATCCACTAAGCCGTTCGGTGGTTTTACCAAAACGTTTCGAGGCCGAACGCCGACAGCCGAAGGCCACGTCCTTCTACGCTTTCGCAGGATCCATCTTCTCGGGATTGACGTTCAGCTCCTGCAGCGCCTTCTGCGCCTTCTTTGCGTCAAATTTCTTCTCGCGTGAGAGTCGTGACAGCGCGGCTGCAGCGATGGATTCGGCATTGACCTCGAAATGTTTGCGCAGATACTCGCGGTTGTCGCTGCGTCCGAAGCCGTCCGTGCCCAGGCTCAGCAGCCGCCCGCGCAGCCATGGTGAAAGCTGATCGGGTACGATCTTCATGAAATCACTGGCCGCGATGATGGGGCCCTCAGATCCTTCGACCGCTTTCAAAATATATGGCTGCTTTTCCTTCTCGGCGGGATGGAGCAGATTCCAACGATCAGCCGCCAATGCTTCGCGCCGTAGTGCGGTGTAGCTGGTCACACTCCATACGTCGGCCTGCACGCTGTATTTTTCTGCCAGAATCGCTTGCGCTTTGAGAGCTTCGTTCAAAATTGGGCCGCTACCGAACAACTGGACAATCGCTTTGCCGCCTGGAGCAGCTTTGTACTTGTAGATGCCGCGCAGCACGCCTTCCTCGACGCCCTTTGGCATCTCGGGCATGGCGTAGTCCTCGTTGTACATCGTGAGGTAGTAGTAGATGGCTTCACTGTTCTGGTACATCCGGCGCAGGCCATCCTGGATGATTATGGCCATCTCGTACGCGAATGCCGGATCGTAGGTGATGCAGTTGGGATAGACACTCGACATGACCACGCTATGCCCATCACAGTGCTGCAGCCCCTCCCCAGAGAGCGTCGTGCGGCCCGCAGTGCCGCCCATGAGGAAGCCTTTGCCGCGCGCGTCACCGAACGCCCAGATGAGATCACCCACGCGCTGAAAGCCAAACATTGAGTAATACATGTAGAAGGGGATTGTCGGGACGCGGTAGTTTGAATAAGCCGTCCCTGCCGCGGCGAACGAAGCCATTGATCCGGCTTCGGTGATCCCTTCTTCCAAAATCTGGCCGTCTTTTTCCTCACGGTAGTACAGCAAAATGTCCTGATCGTGCGGTGTATAGAGCTGGCCCTGGCTGGCGTAGATGCCAACCTGGCGGATCGCCGACTCCAGGCCGAAGGTACGTCCCTCATCGGGAACGATGGGCACAATCAGCTTTCCTATTTCGGGATGCTTCATCAGCGTGCGGAGCATGCTCACAAAACCCATGGTGGTCGAAACCGCACGACCACGCGATCCCCCCAAGGCATCGGAAAAGAACTCGAGTTCCGGTGCCTGCAGGTTTGGCTCTCGTTTCTCACGTGCAGGCAAAAAGCCGCCAAGCTCCTTGCGCCGCTGCTTCATGTACGTGATTTCCGGCGTGTCTTCCTTGGGCCGATACGGCATTCCGTCCTTCGCCGCTTCTTTGGGCACAGGAATCTTGAAGCGGTGCTGGAAGGCCACAAGCGCCTCGTCAGTCAGCTTCTTTTCCTGATGCGTTGCGTTGCGTGCCTGCGCAGAACCGAGACCGTATCCCTTCACCGTCTTCGCCAGGATGACTGTAGGCCCGCCTTTGTGCTCCACCGCTCGCAGATAGGCGTTATAAATTTTCTTGGGATCGTGACCACCGCGGTGCAGGTTCTCGAGCTGCTCGTCGCTCATGTCAGCCACGAGTTCGAGTAATTCGGGATATCTGCCGAAGAACTCTTTGCGCACATAAGTGCCGCCCTTCGCCTTGAAGCTCTGGTACTCGCCGTCGACGGATTCCTCCATGCGTTTGAGCAATAAGCCGGAACGATCACGGGCGAAGAGCGAGTCCCAATCACTACCCCAAATGACCTTGATTACATTCCAACCAGCTCCACGGAAGGCGCCTTCGAGCTCGTTGATGATTTTTCCGTTTCCACGAACTGGCCCGTCGAGGCGCTGCAGGTTGCAGTTCACGACGAAAATCAGATTATCGAGCTTCTCGCGAGTAGCTACGGTGAGTGCCCCGAGCGACTCTGGCTCGTCGGTCTCACCATCTCCAAGGTAGGCCCAAATCTTGCGCGGGGTCTTCTCGATCAGATTGCGGTTTTCGAGATAGCGCATGAAGCGCGCCTGGTAGATGGCATTGATTGGACCAATGCCCATCGAGACCGTCGGGAAACTCCAAAAGTCAGGCATCAGCCACGGGTGCGGATACGACGAGAGTCCCGGCTCGCCCCGAGTTTCATGACGGAAATTCAAGACCTGATTCTCGCTGATTCGGCCTTCCAGGAATGCGCGGGCATAAACTCCGGGGGAAGCATGCCCCTGGAAATAAATCAAGTCCCCGGGCTGCTGGCCATAGCTGCAGTGGAAGAAGTGATTGAATCCAACTTCGAGCAGCGTGGCGAGTGAGGAATATGTCGAGAGATGTCCACCGATGCCGGAGTCTTTCTTATTCTGGCGATGCACCATCGCCATTGCATTCCAGCGAATCAGCGCTTCGACGCGGCTCTCCATTTCGCGATCGCCGGGATAGGGCAGCTCTTGCTCTATGGGAATCGTGTTCTTGTAAGGCGTATTGAGCTGCGCGGGAGGGTTTACGCCCGACTCGCGCGCGCGCCGTGTGAGCGCCTCGAGCATTTCGGCGGCCCTGCTCGGGCCCTCTTCTTCGATGATCTGATCGAAGGCCTCAAGCCACTCGGCAACTTCGCTCTGATCAGTCTCCACCGGCTCAGCCGGCGCAACTGGATATGCGTTCATAACTACCATGATATTACTTGCTTGCGGCCGCCCTTTTGATTGTGATTTGCGATTACGTAAGTGCTGGATAAAACAAAAACGCCGGGCGATCACGCCCGGCGCTCCGTTTCGATCTAAGCATCCGTTGCACTGGAAACCTACTGTTTCGTCTCTTCTGTACTCGCTGGCTTCGTCTGTCCAATCGTCCAGTTCTGCTCGCCTACTTTGAAGCGGGCGAAGCGGCGGACGGAGATGTTCTCCCCCAGCTTGCCGATCTTGCTAGCGATCAGTTGCGAAACGCTGATGGTCTGTTCTTTGATGAAGGGCTGATCAAGCAAACAGACCTCCTCGTAAAACTTCGCCATCTTGCCTTCGACGATCTTCTCCACTACTGGAGCAGGTTTGCCGGTTGCCGCAGCCTGCGAGCGATAGATCTCCTTCTCGCGGTCGTAGTCCTCAGGCGTGACATCTTCGCGGCGGATGTACTTGGGATCCGTCGCGGCAATGTGCATGGAGATGTCGTGCAGCAGCTCCTTGAAGTCATCGGTGCGGGCGACGAAGTCGCTTTCGCAGTTGAGCTCAAGCAATACCCCGATCTTGCCACCGGCATGAATGTAGCTGGAAACCGAGCCCTCGTTCGTGCTGCGTGATGCCTTTTTGCCCGCCATGGCGATGCCCTTTTTCCGCAGCAGGATAATCGCCTGCTCGATATCGCCGTTGGAGCCCACGAGAGCGTTCTTGCAGTCTCCGAACGGAGCACCGGTTTTGTCGCGCAGCTCCTTCACCATTTTTGCGTCAATGTTCACAGTAGTAGTGCTCATTTTCCATTATGCCTTCTGCCGGCCTGTAAATCCGGCCTAACAAGTAATGACCCGAGCGCCACAGCGGCTCGGGCCAAGAATGTCGCGTTTGTATCGTGTATGTATTTGATGACGTTTAGCAGCGATCCGACTCAGCCGCCCCACCCAGCTCGGATTAGCGTTCCTCGACAGCAGCTTCTGCTTCCACGGTAGCAGCAGCGGCTGAAGACTTGCGGATATTGCCGCCCAGCACCTCTTCGAGGTTGATGTCATCAGAGCTTGCTTCACCGTCCTCACCGTATTCGCCGCCTACGGCGCTCTCGCCGGCAGATGTCTCGGTCGCCGCACTCACTGCGCCTGCCAAGTCAGCGTCCTGCTTGTCTGTGGCCGCCTGTGCGCCTTCGACAATCGAGTCAGCGATCTTTGAAGCAAACAGGCGAATTGCGCGCAGCGCATCGTCGTTGCCAGGGATTACATAGTCCACTTCGGTCGGATCGCAGTTCGTGTCAACCACCGCAACCACCGGGATTCCCAACTTGCGGGCTTCACGCACGGCAATCTGCTCTTTGTTCGAATCGATCACGAACAGCGTATCGGGCAGCCGCTTTAATGATTTGATACCTGCCAGGTTCGCCTGCAGGTGCTTACGTTCGCGCTCCAGCTTGATAACTTCCTTCTTGGGCAGCAGATCGTAGCGCCCATCGGTCGCCATGTCGTCGAGTTCCTGGAGCCGCTTTACCGACTTCTGCACCGTGACCCAATTCGTGAGCAGTCCGCCGAGCCAGCGCTGGTTCACGTAGAACATTCCACAGCGGGTGGCCTCTTCGGCGATCGCGTCTTGCGCCTGGCGCTTGGTGCCGACAAACATAATCGTCTTGCCTTGCGCGGCCATGTCCTGCACGTACTTGCTCGCGTCTTTGAACATCTTGAGCGTTTTCTGCAGGTCGATAATGTAAATTCCGTTGCGTTCTCCGAAAATGAATTCCTTCATTTTGGGATTCCAGCGCTTCGTCTGGTGCCCGAAGTGGACGCCCGCTTCGAGCAGTTCCTTCATGGTGATATTCGCCAATTGACCTCCTTTTTGTGGTTTGCATTCCCAGGATCAGTCTTGCATCCCAAAAATTACATTCCCGGCCCGGACCCGTTAATTGGATTTCGGGTTCGGGAAGATTTGTGAAAAACCAGCTTTCAGCAATCAGCCGTCAGCGCTCAGCTAAGGCAACTGCCAAATCGTTCATTCAGCAGAGACGCAGCGTACTGCGTCTCTACCAAAACCTTACCGCTTCGAGAACTGGAAGCGCTTTCGTGCTCCCTTTTGTCCGTACTTCTTACGCTCTTTGCCGCGCGCGTCTCGTGAAAGCAGCCCTTCAGCCTTGAGCTTCTTGCGCAGCTCGATGTTGAACTCAAGCAGCGCGCGGGCGATGCCCATCTTTACTGCGTCAGCCTGTCCATTCACGCCGCCGCCTTGCACCGTCGCTACCACATCGAACGTGGTGCCGGTCTCGCTGCTCACCAGCGGAGCTTTGGCGCTTACGCGTTGCGCATCGGTCACAAAATAGTTGTCGAATGCACGTCCGTTTATTTGAAAACTTCCGCTGCCGGGACGCAGAAACACGCGAGCAATGCTCGACTTGCGACGTCCCGTGCCGTAATACTGAACCAGATCAGCCATAGAAATTCCGTTGTTTCCTATTTCCTCAAAATAAGCACTCAGCCATCAGCATTCAGCCAGTCAACCGCTGGTGGCGCATCCGAACTTTATTCAACCCAAGCACCCTCATGGCTGAGTGCTGAAGGCTGAGTGCTCCTTCTACTTCGCCAGTGTCAGCGGCTCGGGCTTCTGGGCCGCATGGGTGTGTTTGTCGTCGCGATACACCTTCAGCTTGCCCGCCATTGCGCGGCCAAGCTTGGTGTGGGGCAACATGCCCTTGATCGCATCTTCCACGACCGCTTCCGGACGCCGTGCGAGCTTTTTGTCGTACTGCTCAGAGCGCAATCCGCCGGGATATCCGGTATAGCGGTGATAAATCTTTTGCCCTGCTTTCATTCCGGTCAGCTTGACTTTCGCGGCATTGATCACAACCACGTGATCGCCGGTATCGATGAAAGGCGTGTACTGCGGGTTATGCTTGCCCGCGAGAATATGTGCAACCCGGGTCGCGAGGCGTCCCAAGGTCTGGTCCGTGGCATCGACCACGTACCACTTGCGCGCGATTTTCCCCTCAGTGGGGAAAGTAGTAGACATTCCAATTCTCCAAATGGATGAAAAGGGACAGGCAGACTCGGCGACCGCCAATCCTTACGAAAAAGAGCAATGAAACCGCAGGCTGAAACTCACCGGCCGATTAGCGCGATGTGACCACCCAGGCGGGCACTTGCAGGACTACACAAAGTATAGATATTAGCGGAGTTGCAAAAGGAGTGTCAAACGGGGGTAGTGTCCTAATTTGACCTGTTGTCCGTTCGTAGAACGCCATAACCTCACCATGAGAATGCAGATGCGGAGATTCACGCGACTCACAAACGCTTTCAGCAAAAAATTGGAGAACCTGAAAGCGGCAATCGCGTTACACTTCGCTCATTACAACTTCTGCCGTGTGCATGGTTCTTTGAGAATCACTCCCGCGATGG
>QIBA01000053.1 GCA_003225175.1 Acidobacteriota bacterium | reverse complement strand
TCAGCGCCGCGGCGCCGATAGACGGCAGCCCAGCCGACGTGCTCACCAGTGCAACCACCAGACCGGGAATGCGGCTGAGAGTGCTGCGCCCAATTGCAACGCCAGAACAAGCAGTCCTTGTCTCAAATTGGTCGGAAGCCACTTAATGGCGAAGAACGCCACCACCGGCACCTGTCCAGCCATCAGTAATTGCCATAGGTGGGCAGCGGTTCCCTCGTCGGGTTGACGTGCTAGGCCGAACATGGCAGCGTAGCCGAGCACCACAGCGAGAGCGGCTATCGACATTGAGATCGGAATGAGAGCACTAGGCCGCTTTAGCAATGCGCCATTCATTAGGATGCTCCTCTCTGTCTTATGCAAATTACTTTGTACAACAAAGACGAGACAACAGTCAAGTGCCGCGGGACGGGCGGCGCACCCTTTCGTTCTGACTTGATTTCATTTTGATTTTTGCGTGCAACTCCTAAAATGTGGATGCCGCACCCACATTGAGAAGTCCCAAACAGAAACCAGATAAAAGCAAAGGTGCGCCACCCGTCCAGCGTGAGCCCGAAGGCGTCCTTCCCGGGACCACACGGGAGTTAACTCGCTTGCAGCAAATCTTTACATTCTTTTGCCGCGAACCCAGCGTCTCTCGCGGAGACTCTCGCCATCGCGTGAGTCTCCCGGGGCGACAAATTGTCATTCGCGTCATAGGACGAACTTCGATTCGCACGACAGAAAATTAACCGGGGGCGGGGTGGCCAGGCCTTCCCGTTTTCGTATTTGCGTCAGAATCCCATTGCAAAGAGTGCCCCATCCTCGCGCGCTGTTTGCGAGGGTGGGATTCGAGAATGTGCGGAACTCCGTTTTTCATTTTATCCTTAGCACGGACGCACTAATCACAGCCGAATTAGATTCCCGAAACAGAATAGGCCAATGGAAGAAGCGCAAGAACAACAAACAACCTGGGCTGATCACGTTCATCGTATCCCACCCTCGCGAACATCGCGCGAGGATGGGGCACCCTACTTCTTAAGTTCCACACTGAAACAGAAAACAGGCTGGGCCACGCCGCCTCCCTACGCGATCATGAGGAACTATTGTTCGTGCCGCGTCTCGCGGTACGATGTGAGGTGAGCCCGGCATCCCATGCCGGGTGAGCGTCCCGAACTCCGAGCCCCGGAGGGGCGGCACTCGGCAGGTGGTTTAGAATGCCGTACCCGTATGCGCCACACTCATGTGTCTTCCTTCACGTCGTCTTCTCCACGAAGCGGCTTCCCCCAATGTAATCAGATTGACCGCGGCCACCCGCTATGGTATTACTTTTGCAATAATGTAATGGAGTACGGATTATGGAATCTGCGATTACCCAGAAGGGTCAAGCTACCATCCCGAAAGCGATTCGTGAGCATCTCCGGTTGAAGCCGGGGGACCGGGTCAAATTCCTTGTGCATCCCGATGGCAGCGTGGTTCTTCTTCCGAAACTTCCTGCTGCGGCGTTACGCGGCATCGTGAAATCCCATTCTCGGAGACCCGTGAGCCTTGCTGGAATGACCAGGGCTGTTGCCGAGGGCGCCTCAAGTAGTACGCCGCGCCCAAAGCGCAGATGATCGGTCTCGATACCAACATCCTTGTCCGCTACCTCACTCAGGACGACCCGATTCAATCGCCAAAAGCAACGGAAATCATCGAACGCCGGCTAACGGAACCGAGGCCTGGCTTTGTAAGCATAGTGGCGATGGTCGAAATTGTATGGGTTTTGCATCGCGCCTATGGCCTGGCTGCTCCGGACATCGCCGCTGCAGTCGAGCGCATGCTTCAGGTTGAAGTCCTGGTTATCGAGAAGGAGCAGGAGGTTTTCGCGGCGATGGTCGCGCTTAAGCAGGGTCAGGGCTCATTCGCCGATGCTCTAATCGCGGAACTTGGCGCCAGCGCGGGCTGCGTGCATACCCTTACGTTTGACCACAAGGCTGCCCGGCTTCCTGCTTTCAAACTTCCATAATCCCGCTGGAAGCGATTCGCGGCAATGGTACACAAGAACCGACATGGGAAAGGTGGGACCACGCGCCATTGAGGTGGCCGCCTTCGCATTTCGGTTTCAAGTGGGAGCCCCCGTTTTTGGCTTTTGGGTGGGAGCCCTCGCATTCATGCGTGGGGAGAGGCTTTCGAGCCTCGCAATGCGCGCATCTTTGTTGTTCCCCGGCTGTAGTCGTGGGTTTCAGCTTGGGAAGTCCCGGGGCTAAAGCCGAAACATTATTAGGCGATTGCGCTCTTGCAACGCTGAAGCATTGCCCCCGGATAAATCCGGCGGCTCCCACCCTGACACCAACTCGCTCGCGCGCCGAGCATCACGATTCCGCAAGAGCAGTTCAGTTGATCAGAATGGGATCCAGTTGTCCCCTTTGTCTTCCAGGCCAGAGTGCCACATACTGGAAGTGCTGGGAAAGCGACGCTCATTGAGGAGGGATAGGCTCGCAATCCTTGCCTTTGGACAGTACGGCACTACGCTTGTTTAACAACGAGGAGAATGGAAACGCTTGGAGGGTCGTAATGACTGGTAAGTCGGGCAGCCAAACGTCCCTCGGGTTTCCGTCTATTTTTCTGGTACTCAGTTTTCGACGGACTGTACTGATTTTATTGGCGCTTTCGTCATTTATTTCAAAAACTTGCTCCCCGCTCACATCTCCTGGAATGATGTTGATCTTTCTTCGGAGTTGATTAAGTCTCCCGTTTTCTCCTGACGAGTACCGGTCGTAAACGATCCAGTCTCCTGCCTCATCTTGTTGCGTGAAGTTGACTGCGGAAGAATGCTCATTCCGGTACTCTACCGTGGCGACACCGAGCGCCTGCAACGAGTCGACTGCCGACTTCCAAGCAGCCTGGCTACGATAGGCGCACCATCGCTGACCTTGCACATCTTCCAGCAGGTACATTGATTGTCGAACACTCTTGACTGATGCAGGATTATTAACTGAAGTGAGAAGCAAACAAACAGTAAGCTGCAAGAAGTTACCGCTTAGCATTGGCTTCCTCGCACGACTTCACCATTGATGGACTGGGTTTGGTACCAGCCGGAGCTAGTTGAAAATGGTTTGGATCGACTCTGAAGCGGAAGTCTCCACCCCAAGTGAAGACGGGTGGCGCAGCCTTTCGTTCTGACTTGATTTCATTTTGATTCCTCCTCGAAGATCTCCAGAAAACATCAAGCGGACGGGTGGCGCACCCTTTCGTTCTGACTTGATTTCATTTTGATTTTTGCGTGCAACTCCTAAAATGTGGGTGGACGGGTGGCTCAGCCTTTTAAGCTCGGTTTCATTATGGAACCACCATGATTCGGGTGCCCCACTCTCGCGTGATTTTCGCGAGGGTGGGATTAGATGAATGTTGATCAGTCCCGGTTTTGGTTCTCTTCTTTGAATCGTTTGTGAATTCCGCTTATTCTGTGCCCAGGAACTTTGCGTTTCTTGCCCTCGCGTGTTTCCCGAAGAAGACAAAGTCAAAAGCGGAATTGCACACATCCTCGAATCCCACCCTCGCGAACAGCACGCGAGAGTGGGGCACCCTTTACATGGAAGTCGCATGCAAGAGACCAACACGGGAAAGACCGGGCCACCCCGGCTCAAAGACGGTAGGTAAGTCTCTGCTGACTCCCCATCCGGTTCTGGAATTGGATGTTCATTTGGGTTCCCCAATGGTATGATTGTTTTTCCCTCATGTTGGGAACCCAATAGACGACGATGAAAGCGAAGACCGAAGTCCCGCAGGGCACATTAGCGTTGATGGTGCTTAAGACGCTAGACGTACTCGGCCCACTGCATGGCTACGGAGTCGCAAAACGTATCGAACAAATCAGTGGAGACCTGCTTAGCGTGAATCAAGGCACGCTTTATCCCGTCTTGCTGAAGCTTGAGCAGGAAGGTTCTATCGCCTCTGAGTGGGGAACCTCTGAGAATAATCGCCGGGCTCGCTTCTACCGATTGACGCGCAGCGGTCGCAAACAATTGCGCATCGAGACTCAGGATTGGGAACAGACAGCAACTATCATCGCCCGCTTCTTTGCGGTAAAAGCCGAGGATCTCCAGTGAAGACATTTAGGCGATTCCTCAGCCGTGTGCGTTCGTTGGGGACCAAGAAACCGGATGAAGAACGGCTACGAGAGGAGATTGAGGAACATCTCGCGCTCCAGACAGCCGAGAACATTCGCGCTGGCATGCCGCCCGCTGAAGCGCGACGCCGTGCGGTGCTGAAGTTCGGAGCGGTGGAAGCAGTTAAGGAAAGCTATCGAGAGCAAAGAGGCTTACCGTTTATGGAAACGTTGATCCAAGATGCGCGTCATGCACTGCGACGCTTGCGAATGGCGCCAGCATTCACCGTGGCAACGGTCTTGACTCTGGCTTTGGGTATCGGCGCGACAACTTCGATTTTCACTTTAGTGAATGCGATTTTGCTAAAGGCGCTGCCCGTTGCGAATCCCGGCGAATTGTACCGACTTGGAAGAGAAGCCCACTGTTGCTATCTGGGTGGCTACAGCCAAGAGAAAGAGTTCTCGATCGTCTCATACGATTTGTATCGATATTTGAAGGACAACACCAGAGGCTTTTCTGAACTGGCCGCTTTCCCGTCACAAGGGTCCTTTGGAGTGCGGCGGTCGAATACCTCGGATGCTGCCCAAAGCTATCCCGGCGAGTTCGTTTCGGGAAACTACTTCAGAATGTTCGGTATCAGACCATATGCTGGGCGGACGTTTACCGATGCCGACGATCAAGCTGGCGCTCCGCCGGTAGCAGTCATAAGTTATCGCTTGTGGGAGCAAAGATATGGCGCTGATCCATCGGTCATCGGAAGCACGTTCGATGTGGATCAAAAGCCGGTTACAGTCGTCGGCGTTGCTCCGCCCGGCTTCTTTGGCGATACCCTTAGCAATGCTGCAACTGAAATTTTCTTACCACTGAACACAGAGCCGGTGGTCGAGAGCGATTCTGATCTCAAGAAGTACAACATCCACTGGTTGAACCTGATCGGCCGAATCGAGCCAGGCGTCTCGCCGACATCGATTGAGGCTCAGATGAGGGTCGAACTCAAGCAATGGTTGGTAATGCACTGGAGCGAAATGAGCGCAAGTGATCGCGCGAAATTTCCTGAGCAAACATTATTTCTGAGCCCTGGTGGAGCGGGAATAACAAGCATGCGCCAGCGATATGAGGATTGGCTCCTGATCCTCATGGCAGTTACCGGGTTCGTTCTGCTCATCGTTTGCGCGAATGTCGCCAACCTTATGCTGATTCGCTCGATGGAGCGACGGCAGCAGACATCGGTGAGTATGGCGCTGGGCGCCCCTGCGTACCGTGTGATTAGCCAACCTCTCCTCGAAAGCATTCTGCTCGGGTTAGCCGGCGGCGGCGCGGGCCTCGCCATTGCGTTTGCGAGTACAAGCCTGATTTGGCGGTTCGCATTTCCTTCATTGCAAGGAGTTGCTGCTGTTCCTATCGAAGCATCGCCTTCTGTTCCGGTCTTGCTTTTCGCCCTAGCTACGTCCATTGCTACAGGACTTTGCTTCTCGATCGCTCCTGCGTGGATGTCAATACGAGTAGATCCGATTGAGGCATTGCGTTGTTCAGTTCGCTCTATGGTTCGCACGGGCTCACTCTCGAGAAAGGCCCTCGTGATTTTGCAGGCGGCACTCTCGCTGGTGTTGCTCTCTGCTGCGGGACTGCTTACAACAGCTCTCCGCGGTCTTGAGCATCAGGATTTTGGATTCGAACAGGACTACCGCGTTGTGGTGAGCTTCAATCCGAGGCTTGCTGGTTACCAGGCACCTCAACTCTCGCTGCTGTACAAGCGTATCCACGACTCGATTGCAACCATTCCGGGCGTATCTTCTGTGGCCCTCTGCCTCTACTCACCACCGAAAGGAGGTTGGGGTGCCGGAGTCTGGATCGACGGTCGTCCCGCTCCAGGCCCAAAGGACGACAATTCATCTTCATGGAATCGAGTTACGCCGAGCTACTTTCAGGTGGTTGGCACTCCTATCGTCAGAGGACGTGGCATCACCGAACAGGATACCGCCACAGCGCAAAGAGTGGCGGTCGTCAGCCAAGCGTTCGTGCGTAAGTTTTTCGGAAACGACGATCCAATTGGAAAATACTTCGGCGGCAAGGCAGAAAACGGCCACGAATTTGAGATCGTCGGCGTAGCTAAGGATGCGCGGTACTTCCCGCATGTTCTCGATCAACTGAACAGCCCCGTATACTTCTTGCCAGAAGCACAAGCCGATTACACACAGATGAATCTTGGTTCCCTGTTTTTGCACGACATTGTCATTCTGGAACGGCCGGGCGCTAACGTCTCTTTTGCATCCATGCGGGAAGCGATTGCTTCTGTCGATCCTGATATGCCAATAACCGCGATTCGCACTCTGAAGGAACAGGTTGCACTTCAGTTCACTCAGCAGCGACTCATAGCCCGCCTCACTTCACTTTTTGGAGTTCTCTCTCTTTTGTTGGCTTCGATTGGACTATATGGTGTTACTGCTTACAATGTGGGCCGCCGCACGAACGAGATCGGGGTACGCATGGCTTTGGGCGCGGATCGCAGCCAAATTGTCCGGCTCGTGGTGCGAAGCGCATTCCGGCTGATTCTTTTGGGACTACTTATAGGCTTGCCACTCACCGTTGGCGTAAGCCGATTCCTTGCGAATCAGCTCTATGGCACGAACCCATACAACCCCCTATTAATCCTAACCGCCGTTGGGGTGCTGGGATTTTCCACGCTCGCTGCGTCGTTAATTCCAGCGCTTCGAGCAAGTCTGATTTCGCCTTTGAAAGCGCTGCGCGAGGAGTAAAAGACCAGGCCGCACTGCCTCGATTTGCCAGTAGTAATTAACCGGCTTTTCTCTTCAGGTCAGGACGGGTTCTATATAAGGCGATGTCAAGAGCAAACACTTCTCCCGATCAGATCGGTACGGAAACCTGGGGGCGGAAACCTCGGACTAGGCCCATGCATGCTTAAGGTAGTGTCCGTGCTTTGTTTCGTGGTGCTCCTCGTTGTCGGATGCGCGTACAGTGTGGGTTTAGCATTCTTGCGCTTATCTTCACGCGTACCGATTTCTGGGGCTTTGATTTGGGTTGCGATGGTCATTTCCTTTTCTTTCTATTTCAGATACCCATGGATTGTAGCGGTTGTAAGTTGGATCGACTTCGTGAGAGCACTCAAAGAGACGAATACATCCGAACTAACGTCTATCGGAGGAATCTTTTTTAACCTCGCGCTCAACATAGTCTTTCTTCTCGCTGCTCATGCTGGTCTGATTTCTTGGATTCTTCAAAGGCGAATCACGCGAAGACCGCCTAGAGGCGGGGGGTAGCTCACAGCTTTAGGCCTTGGACGGGTGGCTCAGCCTTTTAAGCTCGGTTTCATTATGGAACCACCATGATTCGGGTGCCCCACTCTCGCGGTGATTTTCGCGAGGGTGGGATTAGATGAATGTTGACCAGTCCCGGTTTTGGTTCTCTTCTTTGCATCGTTTCCGAATTGCGCTTATTCTGTGCCCATGAACTTTGCGTTTCTTGCCCTCGCGTGTTTCCCGAAGAAGACAAAGTCAAAAGCGGAGTTGCACACATCCTCAGAATCCCACCCTCGCGAACAGCACGCGAGAGTGGGGCACCCTTTACATGGAAGTCGCATGCAAGAGACCAATACGGGAAAGACCGGGCCACCCCGCCGCCATGCTGCTCCACCATGGAGTGCCATGATCCATCAACATGCCTTGCGGCAGGCCACATTCGGAAAACGCCGCCTGCAGTTGCGCCCGCACCAAATCGCTACGAGCCTGGCCAATGGCATGGAGCACGATCACATAACGGCTGTGGTCGTCCAACACCGACAGCGGCCCGACCGGAGTTCCCCAGCGGATCGGACTCTTAAAGTCCATTTGCCACAGCTCGTTGGGCGCTTCGCGTTCAAACCGTTGCGGCGCACTTGGGTGACGGTCCTGCTCACGAACCAGGCCATAGCGCAGCAGAATGCGATGCACCGTGCTCACCGTCAGCTTCATCCCGCTGCGTTGCAGTTCGTAGGCCAGCTTGCGAGCTCCCCAATCGGGATAGCGTCGGCGTATCTCCACCACGCGCTCTTCGATGCCAGTGCTGGTCTTTCGCGGGCTGTGATGCGGTCGCCGGCTTCGCTCCGCAATCCCCTCGATTCCTTGGGCCCGGTAACGCCTCAACCACAGGCGGCCGGTTGGCGTAGAAACTCCAAACTCCTTGCATAGTGTCCGAAACGGCTTCTCTTTGCGTATCGCCGCTACCACAAACTGCACTCTTTGTTCTCGAACGTCCATGGTTCTGAAAGGCATCCGTTGGTTCGCTCCCACGCTCGCTTCGCTCGCGCGGGAGTGTAAAGGATGTCTCGGAACAAAGTGGAAAGGATGTCATGAAACTGAACAAAAAGCCGCGAAGGATGCAGCACCCACATCGAGAAGTCCCAAACAGAAACCCAGATAAGAGCAAAGGTGCGCCACCCGTCCCCGTGACAGTGCATTAGTTCCACCGTGCCTCTCTTCGACAGAAAATCTGAGGGGCCGAGTAGAAAGCGCAGAACCGTCCTGTAGCAGGCCACCCAGTTACCATTTAGTAACTCTAATTCAGCAACTAACGTCCTCTGGTTCCCCTGGCACCAAGGAGAGTTCCAATGCCGCACGGCAATAAGCGTTCTTTCATCCTCCCCATTGTTTTGTTGATTCCTTTAATCGCGTTGCTACTGTTTGCCGCCGGATGTGGCGGAGGTCCTAATCCCGGGTCAGCCTCTGCTACTCCTGGCGCTGCTGCTCCCCCTCCTAGCAGCAGTGGCGGAGGTAATGGCCCGTCCACCGGCGGTAGCGGTGGAGGCAGCTCCGGAAGCGGCAGCAGCTCATCCTCCTTCATTTACGTCGCGAATGGCTCGTCGGCTATTCTGGGGTTTGCTGTCAATTCCGACGGCTCGCTAAAAGCGGCTCCGGGATCCCCCTTTGCCCTGACAGAGCCGCCGCTCGGCATGATTGCAGTCCAGGGTAAGTTCCTCTACGTCACTACGCACAGTAGCCTGTTCATTTTTAGGATAGATTCCGACGGATCGCTTACCGCAGCGGGTAGTCGATCAACGCCAAACAATGGTGGAGGTCAGTTCGTCCTCGACCGATCGCAAAATTTCCTGTATGCACTCGCCGTTCCTCGTGGTGCAATTTCCGGCTTCCGTATCGATTCCTCCTCCGGCGCTCTCACTGACATTGCTGGATCGCCGTTCCCCACTGATCCTAACTTCACACCACCGTCCGAGATGGCACCGGCACCAATTTTTGGGGCGGTACATCCGAGCGGCGCTTATATGTGGGTCTCGGTTGCCCCTTTCCGTGGCGGCCTGCGGGTCGAGGTATTCGACCGCGACTCTAATGGCGCTCTGATCGCACGATCAGGTAGCGCCAGATATACAGCCGATTACAAGGTAGGACCTGGATTCAGTGTGGATCCCGGTGGGAATTTTGTCGTCGATGCAACCGGCGATACAAGTCAAGAGCCGGCTCCATTCCCGTCTGGCGTTCTTGTGTACACCAATTCGGGTGGGAATTTGACCTTCATCTCGGAGTCATCAGCCGGCGCTCAGCCTGCCATGGTAACGTTTGACCGCAGTGGAAGCTTCGTGTTGGTCACAAATGTGATCTCCAAAAACATTTCCGTTTATAAGATGGAGACCAGCGGGGCGCTGACTGAGGTTCCGGGCTCACCCTTCGGCTCTGGGGCCGACCCCACGCAGCTGGCGCAAGCGGGCAGTTTTATTTACTCCGCTAACCAAGAGAGCGGCGATGTATCCGGCTACCACCTCGAGACGAACGGCTCACTAACACCGGTTCCAGGCTCACCGCTCACTGTCGGCGGTACGCCATATTTAATTGTCGGCGTTCACTGATTGCCCAACTACCGGCACAGTTCTGGAGCTTTGTCTCACGGATAGATTTTCGTCAACAAACAATCAACAACTTACAAGTGGTCGTGCGCCTAAATTTGCGATTCCAAATCAGGAATTGCGCTCTTCGGCGGCTCTCTGGACCACCAGTGAGCGTTTGTGAATTTTTTATACAGCGATGTTGGATGCCAATCGTAGGTATTCCGATTCCACTTTTATGGCAGCCTCATACCCATGACCCCATTCACAAGGATGTGAACATGTGTGTGCTTGCTGTTAGTTAAGTTGGCAATAGCGGCCGCTCTGAGACGCACGCCATTTCGCACTTTCATCTGCCACTTTCAGACACTTCCCAAAACTGGAACCAGAGTTGCTGCTGCTCCGCAGGACGGGTTCTATAAAAGGCGATGTCAAGAGGAAACACCCCTCCTGAGCCGGGCGGAACTGAGTGCTCGGCATCGAGCCCTGGTGGGGATGTCCATGCTGCCGGTTCGAGCGTGGTTCGAGGCTTTCTTGATTCCCGTTCTGGTATTGCATCGACTAACTTTGATCAGATCCTGAGGCTACACAAGCTGCGTGGGTTGTGTGGCAACCATGGTTCTATCTGAGACTCAATGGCCTATAGCTGGATTGGGTTGTCCGAGGGGGCATATGGTGGCCCGTGAGACTTAGTGCCGAAGCACACAGCCTAACCCGGCCAGGATACTCACCCTCGAACCCGAGCACTCGCGACTGACCTGCGATGCGTGAATCGCCTCGGTGTCGCTGCGCGCTCAAGCTGCTTGTGTTTTTAGTTGCTCTGGATCGAAGCGTTCTCCTTTCTTCCAGACACTCAAACTGATGGCGGCGATCTTGCGCGCCAGGGTTAGCCTGGCCATCTCCGGCTTCATCCCCTTCCCCAGAAGGTTTTCGTAGAAGTCACGAAACGGTCCGGGGCAAGCGCTGGCCGTAGTAGCCGCCGATTTAAAAATGTTCTTCAGATCGGGATTGTGATTCAGGTTCAATCCGCGGATGAAGACCGGCTTGCTCTTGCGTCTCAGCTCACCGTCGATCATCTGGTGGTCGGCGCTGCTGCGCGTTTCCAGCGCCAGTCCGCAGTAGGCCCAGAACTGACGCTTGCTGCGAAAACGGAACGGAGTCTGCACGCGCGCGATCAGCAAGGCAGAACGAATCGGTCCCACAAAGGGAATGCTGCTCAGGATCGCCGTGGCCGCATGTTTATGACCTTCCTGGATCAGATCGCTGCGGATCTGCCGACGCATGGTCTGCAAGCTGTCAAACTGCTCGAACATGCGCTGGGCGCGATATCGTTGGCCAGCCTGAAGGAGTTGGTTTAACCACTGTTCCCGACGGCCTCGCGTGTACAGCTTCTTGCCGTTGCAATCGATGGCTTGACTGCGATAGAGCGCTTTGAGTCGGCGCATCACGCGCGTAGTGTCGTCGGTTACTGCGCGGTAAGTGCGACCGAGTTCTTTCAGCGTCAGGGTGCGGCTGTCGTCGTGAAAGACCGGAGTCAGCAGATTGCTGCGCAGCAGATCGGCCAGCTTGCGCGCGTCGATCTGGTCGCTCTTGTTGCCGCTCTTCAGCAGAGCGTTCTTGCGCGGGTTGCACACCAGCACTTCCCCTACCTGCGACTGCAGCAGGCTATGTAGCCAGGCGGCATGCGTGCCTTCTTCGAAGGTCACTCGCAGTGTGCCTGACACACCGCGCACAAATGCCAGCACCGCGGCAGCGTTGGTCATGAACACGGCCTTCATCACTTGCTGGCCGCTCTCGTTCAGTACTGCCGCCGAGATACTTGTCTTGTGTACATCCAGACCAATAAACTTAACGTCACTCATGAGGGTGCTCCTTTGCTGAGTAGCTGAGTGCTTGAAGATCACTGCAGACTACTCTCAAAGGGCGCCCTTTTATATTGCGTGGCCCAGCCTTTTAAGCTCGGTTTCATTATGGAACCACCATGATTCGGGTGCCCCACTCTCGCGTGATTTTCGCGAGGGTGGGACTAGATGAATGTTGACCAGTCCCGGTTTTGGTTCTCTCCTTTGAATCGTTTCTGAATTGCGCTTATTCTGTGCCCATGAACTTTGCGTTTCTTGCCCTCGCCTGTTTCCCGAAGAAGACAAAGTCAAAAGCGGAGTTGCACACATCCTCGAATCCCACCCTCGCGAACAGCACGCGAGAGTGGGGCACCCTTTACATGGAAGTCGCATGCAAGAGACCAATACGGGAAAGACCGGGCCACCCCGCCCAATATCGTGAATACGAGGTATTTGATGGCCATCGATGAGCAGAGAATAGAACGGCTGACGACCGCGGCAGATTTTTGCATGTTCGATAAGAATCCCTCTTCGAGTGGCAACTCCAGCATGTTCTGGGGCGCGCTCAACCTGCTGATCGGAGCGCTGTTGGTCTCCGCGCATGATCCGTGGGGAGCCGTGAGTCTGGTGCTGGGATTCGGACTGCTGGTGGCCGGTCTGTACGAAAAGAAGGTTCGGCACCCGAGAGTCATCATCATAGCTGCCGCTACGTTGGGCGTGCTGGCGTTGTGGAACTTCAGTCTCGTTCTGATGTCTGCTATGGGGAAGACACGCCTCGTATTCGGCGGCAGAACTCTGTTCTGGGCGATTGTTCAAATCATCGCGGCCTACAGCACATGGAAGACTTATGCCGCATACAAAGCTCTCCGCGAGCGGGCAGACGACTTTACGATCGAGCAGGTACGCGGCTACGTGGATGAGCTGAGAAGGGCAAAGCCGGCGCAGAGCCTCGATCTAGTGGAATTCGATGCCAACGCCGGCTTCCTACAAGGGACTAAGCGATATCGGTTGAAGCCGGTCGAGGATATGTACGTAGCGAGCTACAAATCGCAGCTTGGCTCCACAAAGCTCGAACAATTGGCGTTCGTGCCACGAAACCAGGTAACCATTACGCCTGAAGGCGAGAAGTTCATGAGCAAAAAGATGAAGGCAATGGTTCGACTGGGAGCGTCGACGATCTCCAACGTAAGCATCACGCCCGAAATGGCCGCACGGATCGATCCAACTCTCCGAGCCATATCGTTAGACGCTGGCTAGGCATTTGAATGCCGCTTTCTGCCGTCGGGAGTAGCCCACGCTCTTGTTCGTGCTCCTTTCTTGAATCGTGTTTCGACTCCTGTCCCAAATAGGGAAAGCAAGAGTTATTCCAACATCGGCGGCACTTGGCAGGTGGTTTAGAATGCCGTGCCTGTATGCGCCACACTCACATGTGTGTCTTCCTCCACATCGTCTTCTCCACGAACAACCGAAGAAATACGATTCACGAGAATTTCTGCGCGCGGCATAAGAAGTGCCGCCCCTCCGGGGCTCTGGTTTTTAAATACTCCCCTGGCACCGAGTGCCGGGCTCATATCGCATCGTGCCGCGAGATGCGGCACGAATGTCAGGTGATTGGGTAGTCATCGAATCGGTTGCGCGAACACCAACCGATGTCCGTTCAGATCCATCACGTCGAACTCCATCATGCCGTAATCCTGTGGACAAAGGGGACGCGAGATCTTCACTCGCGGCAGCTCTGAGTACTCTGCGTAGAGCGCCTTCACGTTGTCGGTAACGATGTACACGTTCCACGCGTGACGCTTCCACCTTCCCGGATCATCCGGCGCTACATAGCCCGATTGTTGCTGAAGAAATATTTCGATGTCATCGCGGCGCAGTATGGCAAAGCCCGGTGGATAGTACTCGGATTCGAACCCGAGTTGTTTGTACCACTGCATTGTCGGTTCGATGTTGCCGACCAGAAGCACTGTTGTTGACTTGCGCAGCTTCGGGCGGGTGGCTGCCTGCGTGCCGTTTCGCCTTTGCCATCGAGGGAGCATATCACCGGCAAGAGTGTCGGAGGGCGGCTGTGCCACAGTCCTGAATCATGCTGCGGACTTCCCAATATGGGAGAAAGCTCAGCCGGCCGACGCTCCCGCCTTGCGGGCTTCTTCCCTCATGTTCTCCAGTTCCGTTTTGGCCTCATCGATGGCTTTTTGTTTGGCGGCCATGTCGTCGCGGGATTTGCGGTCGTCTTCGGCGTACTTTTGCGGGTTGCGGAGGCGGTTGCCGGCGTCCCCGTAGTAATTGGAGGAGCGCATGCGGCCTTCGCGCTGGAGCACGTCGAGTTCCCGTTCCAGGAGGGCGATCTTTTCGTTTTGCGCGGAGATCTTTTCTCTCCACTGCTTGTCGAGTTCGGCTTGTTCTTCGGCTGAGCTCTTCTTTTTCGGTTGGGCTTTATTTTTGCCGGCGTCGGACTTGGCGGCTTCGCCGGAGGTGGCCGGGCTTTCGGTTTTTTGTGGGACCCAGGGGGCGCCGAAGTCGTCGTTGGTGACTACCCGGGTGGTGGGTTCGGCGGGCTTGTTCCTGCGGGCTTCGCGGGCTACGTCGCCAAGCGATCCCTGGGCCGCCGCTAAGCTGCATCCCAACGCGAGAAATACCGCCGCATAAGCGAAAAATTGCTTCATGGTGTGCCTCAAACGCTCTGCCGGTTGCAGGTTCATGATTTGATTTCGATCGCGTGCCAAAATGGGACTCGCATCACGTCGTTTCCGCGGCTGAAGCCGCTGAAAAAAATAAAACGCAGAAGGGCTCCTTCTTACCGGCACGACTAAAGTCCTGCCCTTCCCTAACCCACAAAAGCAAACGGTCACCGGACTAGCCGGGACTGCTACGAATCTGGTGCAACTTTCGGGACTCAAATTGGTGCAATTTTAACGCTCACAGTGCGTCAAATTGTGTGTTTTATGGAGGATTTTCGGTGCTGGGAAGCCATAAGTGCACGTCCTGCCGATGGTCAGTGATAGAGACCTAAGTACCAGTTCACCATGCGGTTACCGACGAAAGCCGAGAGAATCGCCATACTGCCCAGAAAGACGCCAAAAGGCACTTCGTAGTAGCGCAACATAAGGCGGGCAGAGCGCCAGGAGCGGCTTAGAACGTGGATTTCCCGGCGCTTTTGCCGCCTTTGCATGCGCTTTTGCCAGACTGCAACGGTGGTTATGAGGCCGAAAATCGTGCCCAGAATGGCTCCGGTGAAGATCACAAACAGCGCTAATCTTGCGCCTAAGAAGGCTCCAACCGTGGCCATAAGCTTTACATCGCCGAATCCCATGCCTTCAATGTGGCGCACACGGAAGTAAATTTCGCCCACAACATAAATAAAGAGGGCTCCGATAAGCGCTCCAGCGAGCGCGTCGAGGGCGGAAATTGCGCTTATTGGCCAGCGTAAGGCCAGCATTTTGCGTATTGCGAACACCGGCATGCCGCCCACAGGCACTACAAGACTGAATATCAGGCCGAGAATAAGGCCTGGAATGGTGAGTACGTCGGGCAAAAGATGGTGTTCGTAGTCAATAAAGATGAGCGGAATAAGCAGAAAGAAGAAGACGCAGAGCTTGATAACGGGCGCATAGGCTTTAATAAGGATCCAGATAGGCATCGATCCAGCGCCAATCGTGATGACTGGAGCGGCGTAAAAGTACGCGGATACGAACAAAAATCCGCACAGAAGCTCGACTATGGCGTATCTGGAGCTGATGGGATGGGCGCAATGGCGACATTTTCCGCGCAGGAAGATCCAGCTAAGCACCGGGATATTGTCGAAAGCGCGTATTTGAGCGCCGCAATTCGGGCACGCAGAGCGCGGTTTGACGACCGATTGACGGCGGGGAACGCGATATATAACGACATTAAGGAAGCTTCCGAAGACTAATCCGAAGAGAAACGTGGCGATTGCGCCGAAATTAGTGGAGAGAAATGGGCTCACGCAGGCTTTGAACTTGGGCGGATTATATCTTTTGCGGCGCCGGCAACGGCTGGGCGGCATCCGAAAGCTCACTCCTTCGTAACTGGAAGGGGCTTGGAGACGTGCTGTAGCGCGTCATAGAGCGGTTAATCAGTCTTTTTCAGTGAATATTGTGTGCTTCAAAAACGGTTAAGATGACTCTGAATCGCGTCCTAAGGACGTTGAATCAGTGTATTTATGGCGATTCGAGCTCCATTTATCGACCTTCAAAGCCGGGAAGAACGCGACCGTGATCTGGGATTTGGGTCGCTGGTTTCGCAGCAGCGGCATATCCGATTGCTCAATCGCGATGGCAGTTTTAACGTCACGCGTAAGCATAGTTGGTTCGATTGGCTCTCGTATCACTCCCTGCTTACGATGTCGTGGCCGGCTTTTATCGGCTTACTGGCCACTTGTTATGCGTTGTTAAACGGAATATTTGCGCTTATCTACCTCTTATTAGGTCCGGCTGCGCTGCAAACCGCGACGCCTCCGGAGCTTTCTCCGCGCTTTTTGCGAGCATTTTTCTTCAGTATCGACACATTCTCGACCATTGGATACGGCAACATCGTGCCGGTTGGGCGGGTTGCAAACGCAGTAGTCTGCCTGGAGGCGTTTTGCGGGCTGCTGGGATTCGCTCTTGCTACCGGTCTCTTGTTTGCGCGATTCTCGCGTCCTACGGCCAAGGTTCTGTTCAGCGAGAACGCGGTTATCGCTCCTTACAACGGCGCCAGCGCCTTCGAATTTCGCATTATCAACGCCAGAAATAATCAGATTATCGAGCTTGGGGCGCGCGTTTTGCTGTCGAAATTCGAGAATGCTGACGGAAATAGGATTCGCAAATACCATCCGTTGCAGCTGGAGCGCGAGAAAGTAGTTTTCTTTCCTTTGACTTGGACGATCGTTCATCCGATTGACGAGAATAGTCCGATGTATGGATTGTCGCGGGAAGATCTGATAGTCAACGATGCAGAGTTCCTGATCCTGCTGACCGGAACTGACGAAACCTTCTCGCAGACCGTCCATGCGCGCACCTCATACCGCGCGGATGAGGTGATTTGGGGCGCTAAGTTCGTTAATGTCTATAAATATGATCACGATGGACATATTTTGGGCGTCGATATGGACCGTTTTCATTCATTTGAACGAGCGCAATTGCCGCAGTTGGCGTCGATTTCGGGTGCTTGATGCACACATAAGGCTCTGTTTCGCTATCGATGCTGCGCAGAGGTAGAAACGCTACGCGTTTCCTCTATAATCAAATATTCGGCAATCCTGCCCGGAGTGCATCCATAAGCAATGATTAAGTTTCTGCAAACGCCCACTCGGGCGAAGAAATTCGTTTTGGGAGGCTTGTTGGTCGTGGTCGCCGTGATGATGGTCATCACGCTGATTCCCGGCATCTTCGACAGCCTTACGAATACCGCCGGTCGCGGGGTTTATGCGCGTGTTGGCGGGCACGATGTGACCACGGCTGACGTTGATCGCACGGCGCAGCAAATGGCGCGTCAGCAACGCCTGCCTGCGGAATTCGTTTCGTTTGTTCGCCCGCAGGCCGCGAATCAGCTTGTGACCAAGTACGCGCTCATCGCTGAAGCGCGCCGGTTGCGCCTGCAGGCAACGGACGAAGAAGTTCGTAACTTCCTGCATCAAGGACAGTTCGCTGAGGCACTGTTCCCAAAAGGCGAATTCGTTGGACAGGCAAATTACGAGAACTTTGTCCAAGAGAACTTCAGTATGGGCATCGCGCAGTTCGAGGACCTGGTGAAAGAACAGCTGCTGATCTCCAAACTGATCGCGATGGTGCAAGGCAACGTCACGGTGCCGGAATCCGCAGTGAAGGAGGACTATCTCAAGCAGAATCTTAAAGTGAAGTTCGCGTATGCGGTCCTCACCACCGAGGAAATGATGAAGCAGGTGAAGGTCACCGACACCGAACTGAAGGCCTTCTATGACAAACACAAGAAGGAGTACGTAAATTCAATTCCGGAGAAGCGGAAGGCGCGCTACATCGCAATCAGCGCATTGAATATTCCCGGCGTGAATGTCAGCGATGACGATATCCGGCAGTACTACAACCAGCACGCCGATCAGTACAAAATCCCAGAGCGCGTGCATGTGCGTCACATTCTTGTGAAAACTCCAACGCCTGGAGCGGGCGCCAAGGTAGATCAGAAGGCTGTCGACGCAGCGAAAGCCAAAGCTGAGGGATTGTTGCAGCAACTGCAGACGGGCGGCAATTTCGAGGAACTCGCGAAGAAGAACTCTGACGATCCGGGAAGTGCCGCAAAAGGTGGAGAACTACCGTCCTTTCAACACGGCGCCATGGTTCCTGAGTTCGAACAGGCGGCATTTGCCCTGCAGAACAAAGGACAGCTCAGCGGATTGGTGAAGAGCCAATTCGGATATCACATCATCCAGTTGATCGATAAGCAGGCGGCGCACACGAAATCGCTCGACGAAGTGAAAGCTGATATCAACCCGATCGTGAAGCAGCAGAAGGGGTCAAAGGCCGCTGACGAGCTGGCACGCACTCTGGAAGCGCAAGCGAAGACGCAGGGATTGGATAAGGCTGCGGCAGCGCGCAATCTGCAAGTCCAGACCTCCGATTACTTCTCCAACACCGACTCCCTTCCCGGCTTAGGTCAGGCGCCAGACTTCATGCAGGCGGCCTTTTCTGCAAAGCCGAAATCTCCGCCGCAGCTTGCGAGAACCACGAATGGTTATGCAGTATTCGAGATCGTTGACTCACAGCCAGCTAAGACGCCGACATTCGAGGAGGCAAAGGAACGCGTTGAGAAGGAGTTCCGCAATGAGCAGGCACAGTCGATGCTTGATCGCAAGACGCAGGAACTCTCGGAACGCGCGAAAGTGCTTCACGATCTGAAGAAAGCAGCCAGTGAACAAGACGCACAGCTTAAGACAAGCGATCTTGTGACGCAGCAAAGTCAGGTTCCCGACATTGGACCGATGAATGGGCCGGCATCTGTGGCTTTCACTTTGGGAAAAAATCAAATCAGCGGACCAGTCTCCACTGGCCGCAATGGCGTAGTGCTTCAAGTGCTCGATCTTCAGGAGCCTTCAGCGGAAGAGTTCGCTAAGAATAAAGATGTCGCGCGCGAGCGCACATTGGAACAGAAGCGCGGTCAGAACTTCCAGCTTTATGCGTCAAATTTGATTCAAACCATGGAGAAGGATGGACGCATCAAGTACAACAAAGAAGAGCAGCAATCTGGACGTTTACCGGCGGGTAGCTAACTAGACAAATTACTGATCGAAGCTGCCCAGTCGCACTGGGCAGCTTTTGTTTTACGCAAACTCATCTCCACTATGTCATTTCCACGAGCCTGCGGAACGCTGCTGCACATAACCTCGCTGCCCTCGCGCGGCGGTATCGGCGACTTGGGCGAGGACGCGTACCACTTTGTTGACTTCCTGGCGGCATCGCGCCAACGGCTTTGGCAAGTACTGCCGACCAGTCCTCCCGCCACCGGCAACTCCCCATATTCAGCGACTTCAGCTTTTGCCGGTAATCCGCTGTTTATCAGCCTTGAACGTCTTGCGGAACACGGCTGGTTAACTAAGGGGGATGCTAAGAATCTTGCGGTCCCTGATTGTAAGGTTGATTTCACTCTCACACAAAAGACAAAGCTGCCGTTGCTGCGAAAGGCTGCAGAGGGTTTTCTAGACCGAGCCGAAGGAATCTCGCGCAAGCGTTTCGAAACTTTCTGTTGGCTTAATGGCTGGTGGCTTGAGGACTACGTTCTATTCGAAGTTCTGCGTAATCGTCACGAACAGAAGAGCTGGACGGAATGGCCGGAAAAGTACCGCCGCCGAGATCCTGCAGCAATTGAGCACGTAAAGCGCGATGATTCCCGCGACCTCATGCTCGCGCGCACAATCCAGTTCTTCTTTTCTGAACAATGGCGCGCCATGCATCAGTACTGTGCCTCGAAGGGAATAAAACTGATTGGCGACATTGCAATTTTTGTGAACCTTGATAGCGCAGACGTCTGGAACCATCCTGAGATTTTCCAGCTTGACGAAGATCTGAACCCGATTTTTGTTTCGGGGGTGCCACCGGATTTCTTCAGCAAGACGGGCCAGCGCTGGGGAAATCCTCTCTATCGATGGGACATTCTTCGTCAGCGCGGCTACGACTGGTGGATTCAGCGCGTAAAGTGGGCGCTGCAGCAGTGCGACATTATCCGTCTCGATCATTTCCGCGGATTCGAAGCATATTGGGAAATTCCTGCGAATGAGGAGACGGCGGTCAATGGTCGTTGGGCGCAGGGACCGAATCATGACCTCTTCCATGCTCTGCATCAGGCGCTGGGTGATCTTCCTTTCATTGCAGAGGATCTTGGCACTATCACTGCGGAAGTGGAACAGTTGCGCCGAGCTTTTGCCATGCCGGGAATGCGTATTCTACAGTTCGGTTTTGGGAATCCTGGAGCGCATATCTATCTGCCGCATCGCTTCGAATCGAATACGGTCGTCTACACGGGTACGCATGACAACGACACCACTGTTGGTTGGTGGAAGACTGGAGCCAGCAGCGAAGAAAAGCGCGCAGTAGAATGTTACATGCCGCCGAATTCTGATGGAATTCACTGGGCTTTTGTTCGAGCTGCAGTTACGTCGGTCGCCGATCTCTGCGTAGTCCCTATGCAGGACTGGCTGGGGCTTGATGGGGATTGCCGCATGAACGTACCCTCGCGTCCCGAAAACAATTGGGCGTGGCGCGTAGAGAAAAAGGCGCTGACCAGCGACCTTTCGAAAAAGATCGCACAGCTAGTGGAGTTAGCGGATCGGGATCAGATCGATACGGCTGGAATCCGAAATTCTCAGTCCCGCGAGATAGAAGAATTCGCTGCTTGACAGAAATGACTGTTCTGCACGGCTCGTCATTCATGTCCGCTTAAGTCGACCATTCCGATCTATCGTTCTCCGTCTTCCGGATTTCACGCGCTGGAAGCGGATCGTGAGTTCGACTCTATTGCTGATGGCCAATTTGCGGAAGATTGATTGCACATGGTTCTTGACCGTCTGCTCCGATATCACCAATCGTTCAGCGATTTGTCGATTGGAGTGTCCGCTCGCGACTAATTGCGCAACTTGATATTCGCGCTGGGAAAGAGCTTGCATAGATGCAACTTATCCCCAATCGCGGCGTGGACCGGAAACTCGACCAAAAATTTACGAATTCCGAACATGCAAGGCTGAGAACCACCGAGAACAGTTGATGGCATAAGCAATGGATGCCAAATTCTGCAGCTAGTACTATAGTACTAGGCGTTATCCAGTCGCTTCTTACTTTGAATTCCAAGGAATATCCATGAACAAGCAGAACGTCCTGACGCTCATCGACGCGGAAATCGAACGCCTGCAGCGAGCTAGACAAATTCTCTCCGGCAACAATGGTTTCCGAAGCCGTACCATTATGGGCGCGCGTAGAAAGAGAAGACCAATGAGCGCGGAAGCAAAGCGCCGCATTTCGATGGCGCAAAAGAAGCGTTGGGCAGTACGCAAGCGCCGCTAAACAGTAGTGCCCCTAGTTCGCAGCTTCACGGACAAACATGGCCGGCTCGGAAAGATGCGTACGGAAGTAGCTTTCTGCGGATCGCCATACTTCCTCGTATCGCCTGGCGGCTGCAACCGGGCGTATTTCGACACCAGGAAATAAGAACTCGAGCCATAAGAGCAACCAGAGGCCCAGGCTGATCATTCGCAATCTGAGCGCGTTTTGCACAAGTCCCTGGGTTTCAGGCGCAGAAGCCCTCTCAGGATCAGCTATCCTCAGCCGCAACAAAGCAATCAATGTTGCACAGTTGGCCGCGATCCACAGCAGATATTCCTGCATAGCTCTCAGCCGCGCGCGTCGTACCTTAAGGTAGTGACTTCTTCGAAGGGCACCGCGCAGAAAATCTTTTTCTTCACGCGAAAGGAGATTGCGAAACGCGGCGCTGTCGACGAAGTAAAACGTAGGTCCAGTGTGCTCGCCTGAGAGAGGTTTCGAGCCTCCTCGAACGATCCATATTACGAGCAGCAGACCTGCCAACACACCGGCGCTTAGTATGACTAATAGCATCAGCGTCCCAGAAAAGACTCGACCGCCTGGTTCATCTTGCTGACTTCGGCGGCGACTACCGGAAAATGATCCTTCTCATGAACCGATTCAACTGATCGAGGGCCTGGCTTCCGTATAAAATAAGCGATCCAAATCAATTTCTGACAGAGATCGACACTCATTATGCTCCAGACTACCGTGCCGTTAGCCACCGAGCCGTAGTAGGAACGAGCTGCTGTCGCGGCTAGTTCGACTGCCCCGTAAACTGTAAAGCCAATCGCGATGCCGATGACGTGGTTTCCCCAGGGCAGCCCGAGCAAGAAGACAAAAATGAAAAGACAGAAGACCAGGCCCATCCGTACAAAGGACTGCGCACGTTTCAGCACGAGAATGGCAGCAACCAGCTTGTCTGCGTCGCCTCCCGGCGCCATTGCGGCGACCGCCACAGACGCCACCACGAGTGCCAAAAGCGAATAGCGAAAGAGGACAGTACCCAACTTTTGCAGTCCAAGCCGTCTCTCGAATGCCTTCCTGAATACCTCCTCGACAACGAAAAATCCAAAAATAGAAACAAAGCACTCGGTAATCCAGTACGCATAAAAATAAGGTGGATGGTGAGGACCGATCGCGGCCAGCATGATCGACCTGACCAGCTCCAGCACAAGATAGCAAGAAAACAGTGGAAACTCTTTGTGCAGGCGGAATCTAAAGATGGCGATAGCGAGGATCAGTTCCAAAAGAAACCCCACTAGCCAAACCATTCCCTGCAAAGTCCAATGCATGGCAATCAACGCAAGAACCATACATTGGACTCGCGCTATTGGGAAGAACTTCTATCCACCGACATCGCAGCTAGGACAATATGGGGGCGGACTGCCTCCATCGGCAAAAGAGGCGGTTGACAGAGTAGCTGTAAGTAGGAGAATGGTGGCAGCAATTTGAACTAGTTTTCGCAAGACGCAACTCCTTAAGTGGATTTGCGTCACAGGATGTGAGTAAATCGTTGAGCTTAGGCGAGGGTTGGAAGTCTTTGCCGATTACGGAACTTGTAACTCGAGGAGCGCGGCTTTCCCCTTTTGAAGATTTTCGGGAACGCACGTTGTCCGCCCTGTCCGGACTCTGGACGAAGCTGCTGTATATGGCAGAGCTTCGGTCCTCTGATGGGACGTACTGCCATTGGGGCCACAGCCACGTGTACGGAGAGGCACGCAGCCAGGCCGCTTTGGCGAGGGCGCACTCTGAACTTTACATTGCCCTGCTACGCAGTCCGATTCGGGAGCTGGTTGAGGAAATCGAGAATTCAGGCGGGAACGACCAGAAAGAAATATTTCGGAACATCGTCGCAAGCCGAGAGCGGATGATTCCCAAAAATCTCGAAGGCGGCTCGCCGCGTCACTTCAATTCAATCGCGCTCGCGGTACGTCTGGTCTGCGAACATCAGCGCGCTTCCAATCATTCAGCCGCATAGCGACACCTACAACTTGTCCAATCACTTCGGCGTCCTGAGGGTGTCGGAACACACGCGGTGCCACCGGCGACAGAGGATGTGGCTGAATCACTAGCTGATCGGAATCCGTGATGTTGCACCACGAGCACAGAAACTCTTCCCGCGTCTCGACAAAATAGATCGGCCGTTCGTATTCCGAACGCCAGCCCTCGTTGAGGATCTCGGTGCGGCCTTCATCCACCTGCAGGAATGTACCCGGCATGAGCAGCGGGTACATCGTAAAGTCCTCCGTGCCAAGAAAAGCATAGGTGTGAGATCCACGCGTAAAGCGCGGCATGAACTGCAGGGGAACCGTTCCCCACTGCTGGATCATCCGTGCCAGATTCATCGTTCGCCGAACGTCAAACCCCGGATCAACTGCAACCGGCAACATCAACGAATCGGGCCGGGGCACTGAAGTGAAACGATGCGTGCGAGGAATCGCCGTCACATTACTATCTTCGGCAATCGCATCGAGCGTTACGCCATACCAGTCGCATAGTGTCCGGTAATCGCACTGATAGATCGCTGCAAGGGTATACATCCTGTAAATGCTCGGCAAAGTGCCCTTGGTTTCAATCTCTGATAGCCGGCTGAATGGGATGAAAAACTCCTGATTGCCGTGGCGAGCCGCTATCTCTGAGCTTCCGGCTTCTACGTCACGCAATGTGAGCCCAAGACTTTCACGAAGATGTCGCAGTTTATTGCCGGCGTCAATAGACATGAAAGTCAGGTAGGGGACCGATTGTAGTACGGAAGTACTATTCCTCCAAGACCTTGCCTGAACCGAAATTTCCGTTTTCCGTAATTGTTTCCCGTTTCTGGCTTCAATGAACTGTGCGACAAGTTAGGCCAGATGTGCGGAAGATAGCAAAAGTCAGGAGTTGGAGATCACTGTACGTAGCCGGACCATGAGTCTCTGTCTCGTTTACCGGACCAACCACTCCATCCATCGGTGAACGACTGGAAGCAAACTTGGCAGGGCCGCGACGTACACGGCCACTGCGACGAGAAGAGTGGCACTCGAACCGTACTTCGCCTGCATTCTGGACCGCGAAGGTACTTCCAATGCTTCTTGTAGATGCTGTATCCGAACTGCCAGCGTGGAGGAACCGTCGGCAGGCGGAATCAGATGGCAGGCGGCGACGGAAAAGGCGTCGATTGGAACCGCTTTCAATCTACCCACCTTCACGATGGCTGAGCTGAGTTCAAGCGGCGAAGTTCCGTAGCGCAACGCGTTTGCATCCGCAACCAACTCGGCGGCGGCTGACCAGGCGGCGTCTATTTTGCCTAAAGACACGAAGAAGGATGGCAGCCTCGTGAACTTCAAAACAAATTGCTTAAGGTTATCCAACGAATGCATGTGCCCCAACTCGTGAGCGATCGCCGCAAGCAATTCTTCCGCCGTTAGGGTGGCAAGCGCTGCTTTTCCGGCAAAGACTTTTGGACGCAGAATGCCTGCAACTGCAATGATTGAATCCGGGGTCTGAAGCTGGTATACGGGGACCGAAGCAGAAATCGGCAGCCGCTCAGACGTCTGCATCCACTTCTTTACGGTCTTCCTGGAACGGAAAAGAAATTTTGCGCAGCGCATGCTGAGAAAAACGAGAATTGCTAGTGCAAGGCTGGCAAGAACAATCAAGTACGGCTCCGGCGCCTCTACTGATCGCTTCGGTTCGAGTAACAGGAATGACGGCAGAGCCAGCCCGAGGGTTGTAGCCAATCCTAAGGCGACCGGAAATACCCGGATTGAAAATAACAGTCCAGGCCAGTAAAGAAGTTGAGCTTTGTCCGTAAATCGCCAGATTAGCCACGCAGCCGCGTTAGCGACAAGAGAACCCGTAGCAATAGTGATGAAGAACACCGCCAGGGAAAGAACCACGCACAATAACCAAAATGCATTCATTTAGAGAGCCGTAAAGTGCGCTTCTTCGCTTTGACCAACTCATCAAGGTCGTCGAGCAGCTTTCGGTCGGCATCGGTCACGTAATCGACGAAGCAAGACAACAGCGCCTGCTTGCTGCCACTCTCCTCGACCGCGATGCCGAACAAATGTTGAGCAAGTTGTTGGTTGTAGTCACGCTTGCTTACTGTCGGCGTGTAATAAAAGGCACGACCCAAGGCACGTCGATCCAGAAGACCTTTCTTGAAGAGACGATCGAGCGTCGTCATCACCGTTGTGTACGCCAATCGCGGCGCGATCTCATTGTGAAGGTCGCGAACACTGGTCTCGCCGCGAGCCCAAATTCGCTCCATCAACTCCGATTCCAGAGCGCCCAGCTGCTCTACTAGTGCTTGCGGCGCGCCAAACTTCCGCTTAAGCCACATTGTTTTCTCCGTTCGCGTCAGTATAAGACCGGAGCGCGGAAAACAGCTAGAAGTTGAGTCTTGCTTGAAACTGCAGCGAACGAGCCGGTAACTGATTCGTGATTCCAACCAACGGCTCACCTATTACACTCTGACCATTCGCTCCGAGCGGGGGAGTCGCGCCATTTCCAAATGCGCCATTGAATCCCACAAAGTTGGGATGATTAAAGATATTGAATGCTTCAGCGCGCAATGTTAGTTGCACGCGCTCAGGGCCTAATGCAAATGGCCGCTCAATCATCGGCGAGACATCGTAGATGGCACTTCCCCGCCCTGCATTTCTGCCGACAATCACTCCATTAATCAGGGGACGGTCAGCTGTCGCGCCGGGATCGCCGAAGTTATTTGCTCCAGTTGTGAGGTTGTAGGGAAGGCCCGACGCCAGCGTGGCGACGCCGCCAATGGTAATCTTCAGCGGACCTACATAGAACCCGCTCAGCACAAAACGGTGGCGCTGATCGAAGATGGCGTTCCCGTACTCCGCATAGCCAGTGATATTCGGATCGTTCGGGTTCTGTCCAGGCACATCGGGATCGACGTTATCCGTTGAGTGCGACCAGGTGTAGCTCGCGAGCATGAGGAAGCGATTCGTGAAGCGATGATTGAGGTTAATGTTCACCGCCTGATAGAAGGCAAATCCGTTGTTCACATCGCTTAGAATCTGTGCGTATGCAGGTTGTGGGTTGGTGGCTCGAATTGGATTGCATTGCGTACCAAGTTGGTTGTAGAACGCAATCCACAGTGGACGAGTGCAGTTAGCAGCCTGTGCAGTGCGCACAGACTGCGTTCCAGCACTTGTACTGGTCCGGACGAACGAAGTCGGAGAATCCACGTCCAAGGGACGAACAATTTTGAGCGTGTGCGAGCCTACGTAGTCGACGGATAGCAGCCAGTTGGGTGCGAGCTGACGTTGAACTCCCAAAGTCCATTGCTCGGAATAAGGGTTCAGCAGGGCATTGGGATATGCGACCAACGTCGATACTGGAAAGAACTGGCTATAGTACGAAGCTCTGCCGGGACGAATATAAAGGTTGCGAACCGGCATCTGCGCGCCCGATGGGAATGCGGACAGCGGTGCCGCGGATACGCTGCCTGGAAAACCTACCTGCCCTGCGCCGGCAGTGAAGTTGAAGAACCCGGCTGGCCCTGACAGCGCATAGTTTGCTTGGGAATTGTTGATAACTTGCGAGTAATAAATTCCGAACCCGCCCCGCAACACTGTTTTGCCTTGTCCTCGAAGGTTGTGGGCAAATCCGATTCGTGGAGCAAAACCCTTGCGAGCGTCAGTGAACGTTTGCTGCTCGTAGCGCAATCCCAGATTCAACGTGAGATTCGGGAAAATTCGGAAATTATCCTGCGCGAACAGCGCCCAAAGGGTGTCATTAACGGTATAGGTAGCGTTGCCGTAGCTTTGCGTATAGCTGCTCACATTCGCGATGTCGCCGATGTATGCCTGGCTCTCGCAGGCTGTGACTCCCAGGCCGCACGCTTTATATGTAAAGGCCCCCAGAAAGCTTGGCCCTCCGAATTCCTTTCCATTACCGCCATTGTGCGCGTGGATCACGTCAGCCCCAAATCGCAACTCGTGACGTCCCTTGGAAACCGACAGCGTATCGCTGAACTCGTACTGACGATTCTGCAGCTGCGCGGATTGCGACGTTCCGCTCACGAAATTGCCTAGGCCTGTGATCGGCACGATGTACTGTGTGCTGAAGATGAAAGGATCAAACTCTGTAATCGGCGATGCCAATTGGAATTGCAAACGCACATTGTTGATGAGCGAAGACTTCAGCACCGCAGTTTCACCTAATTCTTCGGAATAAGTTCGTCGCTTAAAAATGCGATCGACCGTCGGCAGACTATTGCCTCCAACCGCACCATTCGGGTTCGTGTCATGAAAACTGTCAGCGCTGCTGCGGAAGAAGAGGCTGTTGCGCTCATTAATCTGGTGATCGACACGCGCGAATGCGAGCCATCCGCGGTAATGCCCCTCGAATGGCCCCGGTGCGACCGGCGAGATCACCGGCGAGGTACGGTTTTGCCAGGTGTATTCCCCGGAAATGAAAAAATGAGTGCGCCCGCTCGAACCAATCGGGCCGCCGAGAGAGGCTGAAGTCTGCATAAGGGAATCGTCAGTAATGGCATTGCCATTGGGAGCGTTCGCAGGCGTAAATCCCGAGAGTTTGGCCTGCGTATCGGATGGACGAAACAATTCGAGAGCTTCACCATGAAAGTCGCTGCTTCCAGTTTTTGTGACAATGTTCACTACTCCGCCGGTCGTCGCGCCATATTCCGCAGAGAATGCGTTTTCGAGAACGGTCATCTCTTGCACACTTGCGAGCGGAAGGTTCGTAAACACGGTTTGTCTGCCCCAACTATCGTTACCCGAACTGCCATCGACTTCAAAAGATGTTTGCCTTCTGCCTGAACCATTGGTTGTGAACAGGTTCTGGTTCATGAACACGTCGCCTTGATTAAGCGCTGGACGATTCGCGGCGTTCAGCAAAGGAAGGTACGTGATTCGGCGATTCAGAAGAGGCGTCTCTCGCGTCTGCTTCGCATCGACGCGCTCACCGAGTTGAGGCTCATCGGTTAGAACATCACCGACTATTCCGGTCACTTCGATAACAGTTGACCCGGCCGATGCACTCAGCTGCAGATTCATCTCAGCCGTGCGTCCGCCCCCGAGAGTCAGGTTTTCAACTCGCGCATCGGCAAAGCCGGTCTTGCCGGCCGTAATTGTGTAACTGCCCGTTACTGGCAGGGCGCCAAGAGAAAACTTGCCCAGGCTATTAGTTTCTACGCTCCGCCGGAGTCCGGTCACGTTATTGGTAGCCGTTACGCGAACAGCGGTGACTACAGCGTGCGTTGAATCCACAACCTGTCCCACAATGGTCGCGGTATCTGGTGTCTGCGCGATACTGGGTGCCGGACGGAGAAGAAACGCGGAGATCGTAATAAAGATTGAGAAGATTTTTCTCATCTGGAACATGTTCAGTCCAGAGCGTACAAGCGACCCTTGCTTACTACCAAGGCTCGTAGGGAACTTCAGTGTTCAACGGGAAGGGGCGAGCGACTCCATTCATAGAAGGAGCCATCGTACATACGGGACTTATATCCCAAATATTTCGCTACGAAGTAGCTGAAAGAAGACTGCATACCGGTCCGGCAATAGGTAATGACTTCTTTGCCTGCAGAGGCTCCTGACGCGCGGAATAGCTCCCGCAGCTCGTCTGCTGATTTCAGTTCGGGAATGGAGTTGTTTAGTAGAAGATTTTGCCAATAAATGCCCACAGAGTTGGGAATATGCCCGGCCTTCGACACGTCCCTTGAGAACTTCGCGCCTGTATATTCGTCGTTCGGACGGGCATCTATCAGTACTGCTTCCTTCTTCTTCGATCGTGAGTACTCAGTCATTTCCGCAAGGCTGACAAGAATCTCAGGGTGCGAGTGAGTCTCTAGATGACTAACTCCTACCGGGGGAGCAGACATTGATTCCACACGGTGTTCGGCTCGCCATTTTTCAAGACCGCCGTCCAAGAGTGCCGCTCGATCAGCAAGCCCTAGATAGTCCAAAGTAAGATAGGCGCGAGCAGCCAGCATTCCCGCGTGTTCCCCATAAAGAATGATGCGCGACTCATTACTGATTCCGGCGCGTTCAAAAACACGCTGGAGAGCGCTCACCTCAGCCAGTTCGTTCGGAATGCCGTCCCGGGTGGTCACGATTTCTGTTAGCTGAACAATGCGAGAGCCAGGAATGTGACCGGACGAATAAAACTGCTCACTCTCCACGATGCACAAAATAACCACATTGGAATCGTGCAGATGATGAGCCAACCATTCCGTAGTTACTAACATGTCGCTTCTGATGGGATTCCTCGATTCTGCTGCATGAATCGACAGACTGAGAGTACTCGTCAGCAGGAGTAAGCCAAGGAATTTCCAACAGGTCTGTTTAACTCTTTCCGGCAGATTCAACGCGGAGAGTTCCCCTTAACTGACGCCAAGTGTTCGACGTCGTCCCACTGATAGAACGAGCCATCGAACATGGAGACGTCGTAGCCGAGATATTTCGCCACAAAATACATATGCGAGGCCTGCAAGCCGATTTCACAATAAGTTATTAGCTTATGCCCTGTTGCAATGCCTCTCGAAGCAAACAATCGGCGCAAATTATTGGGGGTCAGAAAAATCGGTTTGTTCGAACTCGCAACGGTGTCTTCCCAAAAGATATTGGCGGCTCCTGGAAGATGTCCCGCCGTATAACGCTTTTGGGGACGCGAATCCACAAGGATCACTTGTGAGGGGGGTTGCGAAGCGACCTTCGCATCCGTGAGTAAAGCGAGCTCCGACTCATTTACGTGCGGAGTGACTCTTCCCTTGATTATTCTAGGTTCGTCCGCCGTCACCGGACGGTTCTCCGCCTTCCATTGCGCAAGACTTCCATCCAGTAACGCAGTATTTGTGTGTCCGAAGTAGTCGAGCGTGAAGAATGCTCGCGAGGCTACTGGATACCAGTCTGTCGTATAGACTACAACGCGAGTGTCGTCGTTAATTCCCAATTCCTCGAAGGATTGCCTGAGCTTCTCAACCGTTGGCAATTCAACCATCAGCCCGGTATGCCCAGTGGTGAAATCGTTCGTACTCAGGAAGCGGGCCGTTGGGATGTGTTCTTTCTGATAAGCGCTGCGGTCGTGTCCAACCTGAAGAACAACCACGTTTGCATCGTTCAGGTGATCAGCCAACCACGCGGTTGAAACCAGCATCTCAGGGTGGGCCACGATATCCGAGGCGCAGCACAAGCTGCTCAATGCAAAGATGGAGGAAGAAATAACTGCGACGGCCAAGCCTCGTGCGCGAGGGATCACGTACGATGTCTCCTCTAATTAGAATGATTTCTCTTAAGGCCGAGCAATCTTCTCTCCAGTCGAATGTCTATATAAGTCCTTTTGTTCCTGACGACGCAGGCGACGGCAGGAGAACCGAGCCGACCGAAGCGCGACCGGAGTGTCCGATTGCGGTCACCTGAAACCAATGCGTACCGCCAACTGTCGGTGGTCCCTTACCGTTCTAAACGGTCACAGTTCAACGCTTCCAATTTGGTTACCAAAGTGATCCTGCCCAATGAGTTCGCTAGAGCTATGACTTCCTGCATTGGAAATACTTATCTTGCTCGATTCAGGCGCCTTGGCTGCGCTCGCGGACGGAGTGTATCTGTTGCCCGTTTGTTCGCCATCACGCACCCTGCTTGAGGTACGCGACCTCTCTGTCTCCTATGCGACGCGGGGTGGAACTCGTGTCATCCTGGAAGCCCTCAACTGCGAGGTCCACAGTGGCGAAGTCGTGGGGCTGCAAGGACGGTCCGGGTGCGGCAAGACATCAGCCGCATTGGCTATTTTGGGACTCCTTCCGTATGGCGCGATTGCGCGCGGCGAGGTGCTCTTTCGCGGAAACGACTTGCTAAAGCTTAAGGAGTCTGAGCTCCGCAAAATCCGTGGGCGGGAAGCTTCAATTATCTATCAAGAGCCCGCTCTTGCGTTAAGTCCGGTAATGCGCGTAGGCGATCAGATCGCTAAGGTGCTTCGAGCTCATAGCGCACTGGATTGGCAAGGGTGCCAGCAGCAAGCACGGCAGGTTTTGAACCAAGTCAAACTTGGTGCAGATCGTCACTATCGGGCATATCCGCACGAGTTGAGCGGGGGCGAATGTCATCGCGTCGTGCTGGCCCAAGCGTTGATATGCCGCCCAGCGCTCGTAATTGCCGATGAACCGACAACGGGTCTCGACGTTTCGTTAAAAAACGAAATTCTGGACCTTATTGCGATTCTGAGACGCGAGACTGGAGCGGCGTTCCTGGTGATTAGTCATGATCGCGCTGTCACAGACAGGCTGGCGGATCGGACAATCAGTTTACCTTTCAGTAATGGTAATGAAACTGGGATGTCCATCAGCGTGCCGGCCGCGGCAAAGCAAGGCTTCTCGCCGCCGCAAGCAACACCTCTCATTGCGGTGCGGAATCTGAGTAAGTGCTATCAGCCTCGTGGATTGTTTCAAACAAGGAGCGCCTCCAAGCAGGCACTTCATTCCGTGAACTTAAGCATCCCGCGAGGATCATTGACCGCCCTGGTGGGCCCCTCTGCTTCGGGAAAATCAACACTAGCCCGTTGCATGGCATTGCTGGAAGAAGCCGATGCGGGAGAGATTGTTTTCGAGGATAAAAACCTCCTTTGCTTACCATTGCAACAGCTGCGTGCGTTTCGCCCGCGCCTGCAATACGTTTCTCAGGATCCAGCAGCGGCCCTGAACCCACGGATGTCGGCTGCAGAAGTTATAGCCGAGCCGCTCGTAATTCAAAATCGCAGTAGTCGTTCCGACAGAAGGAGACGGGCCGAATTATTGATGGAGCAAACAGGACTAGACCCTTCGTTCGCAGATCGATCCTGCCATGAATTCAGCGGCGGCCAAAAGCAACGGTTAGTTATCGCGCGAGCCCTGGTGCTTGAACCCAGCCTGCTGATCTTCGACGAGTCCCTCTCAGGTCTTGACCCTCAAACTCAAGAGGAGATACTTGGGTTACTGCTAAGTCTCCGACGGAAACTCGGAATTACGCAGCTACTCATCTCTCATGACATGGAGCTTGTCTCGAAGGTCGCCGAGCGTGTCCTGATCATGCGAGCCGGTAACATCGTGGAAGAACACGAAGCGGCTGAAATTTGCAACATGAACGCCCGCGCAACGGAGCACTTCGTGGATGCTCAAACGAGGCAATCACTCGCACTTTCGGAGGTGAAATGAACGCTCTTCGCTTCCTGAAACGCCGCCTGGTGCACTCCGTGCTATTGCTTGCGACGATCTCGGTGCTCACATTTGGAATCGCGCAACTCGCTCCGGGCACATTCTTGGACGAGATGCGTGTAAATCCGCAAATTTCCGCTCAAACGATCAATGCCATTCGCATGCAGTACGGGCTCGATCAACCTCTACCGGTCCGCTACCTTCGGTGGATTGCATCTGCAGCTACGGGTGGCTTTGGCTATTCATTGGCGTACAACATGCCCGTCAGCAAGCTTCTGTGGACCAGACTGGGAAACACTCTTCTGCTGGGAACGACGGCCATGCTCATCGGGTGGACGCTGGCATTGCCTTTGGGAATTTGGTCCGCGTTCCGATCTCAGAGCTGGATCGATCGTGTCAATTCAGCAGTATCAACACTTCTTCTCGGTACTCCCGAACTGGCGCTAGCAATGTTCTTGATGTTCACTGCAGCCCACTTTGCAATGTTGCCGACTGGCGGAATGAGCTCACTGCCCACCGAAGGTGCAGCCTGGTTCGCTGTTCCTGACATGATTCGTCATCTACTAATTCCGGCAGTGGCTCTTGCCCTGACTGCGTCGCCTATCCTGTTTCGTCATGTTCGCTCAGCCATGCTGGAAGCGTGGAACTCCCCATTTGTTAACGCCGCTAAGGGACACGGGATTGGAAATAAACGCCTGCTCATGCAATACGCCCTACCGGCCGCCGCAAATCCACTCATCTCGCTTTTTGGGCTATCCCTGGCCGGATTACTAAGCGGATCATTCCTGATTGAAATCATCACCGGATGGCCGGGATTGGGACCTCTCTTTATTAATGCTGTTTTCGCTCGCGATCTTCACATCGTGATGGCCGTCGTCATGTTGTTTTCCGTTTTGCTGGTCTTCGCGAACCTTGCCAGCGACTTGTTTTTGTACGCGCTGGATCCGCGCGTGAGGGCTGAATGCTGAGCCGTCGGAAGATGTTCATCATCGTAACTGCCTTCGCGGCGGCCCATTGTGGAATCTTGTTCGCAGGGTTCTTTGCTCCCTATACGCCGGCAACACAGCACAGGGAATATGCCTACGCTGCGCCCACTAAGTTGCATTTCGTAGATGTCGCGGGCCATGTACATATTCGTCCGTTTGTTTACCCCTCAGTTCCTGTGGAAGGAGACGGGTTCCAATACCGTGAGGATCCCACTTCCACGTACCCCATTCGCCTCTTTAGTCGTAATTCAGATGGAACGCATCTTCTATCTGTGGATGCTCCGGCCCATTTGTTTCTATTCGGAACCGATGGCTATGGAAGAGACATTTTTTCGCGTGTCTTGTTTGGCGGACGTGTGTCGCTATTAGCCGCGAGCGTGGCAACTGTGTTGTCGCTGCTGATCGGAGTTGTGCTTGGCGGCGTCGCCGGACAGTTTGGCGGACTGTCAGATACGCTAGTCATGCGCGGCTCAGAACTCATTCTGGCCTTGCCCTGGATTTATTTATTGCTCGCGCTCCGCGCGTCTCTTCCTTTGCACGTAGATCCAACGAAAACTTTGATCCTTTTATCTGTTGTGGTCGGCGCAATGGGATGGGCACGTCCTGCGCGACTGATTCGTGGCGTGGTGCTCAGTGCTAGAGAGAGGCCCTTCGTTGCAGCAGCTCGAGGATTCGGAGCATCGGAGTGGTATCTATTGCGGTGTCATGTGCTTCCTCAGACACTGGGCATCATCACTACACAAGCCGTGGTTCTAATTCCACAATTCATTGCAGCAGAAGCCACGCTGTCTTTTCTTGGACTCGGGATTGGGGAGCCCATTCCCAGCTGGGGAAACATGCTCTCGGCATTTCAGCAGTTCCAAACTGTGAGCTCTTATTGGTGGATGGCGGCTCCGCTGGTGGCCCTGGTCACAGTATCAACCACATACTTTGTCCTCGCTGATGCACTGCACCAGGCTGGAGCCAGGATCAACTCAGGACGAAGCTATGCGTAAGCTCGCTCTTCTCATCTTTGCCGCGATCGTTGGGGGTGCCGCTTATGCATCATCGGCCCCGGCACCCGAGCGAATTCAGAAGGGCGAGGAGCTCCAAATCAGCTCAGCCGATGTTGGCCAGTATGGAGGCACGCTGGTCGTCGGACAACGGGCGGAGCCGAAAACGCTCAATCCAGTGACAGCCACTGACGGGCCAGCACGCGAGGTGATCGGCCGAATGATGGCCGATCTTGTGCACATCAATCGTGTAACTCAGCAGACAGAGCCTGCACTCGCAAGTTCGTGGAAGTTATCCAAGGATGGTCGCAGCTTCACCGTCAAGCTTCGCCGCGGCCTACGTTTTTCGGACGGCCGGCCCTTCAGTGCGGATGACGTAGTCTTCAGCTTTCGGGTGTATCTCGATGAAAAGGTCCTTTCTCCTAATCGCGACCTTCTGACAATTGGCGGCAAGCCAATCGTTGCGGTCAAGATCGACGATCACACGGTTCGCTTCGACATGTCCCGGCCCTACGCTGCGGCTGAGCGCATTTTCGACAGCGTGGCAATCCTTCCTGAACATGTGTTGTTGAAGACCTACGAGCAGGGATCGTTCAATCAGGCGCTGACACTCAACGCTGCTCCTGAAGCCGTAGTTGGATTGGGGCCGTTTCGGCTGAAGCAGTATGTGCCTGGCCAAAGACTAGTCTTAGAGCGAAATCCGTACTACTGGAAGGCCGACCGAAATGGTAATCGTCTACCCTACCTTGACGAGATTACGTTTCTCTTCGTCGGCAACGAAGATGCGCAGATTCTAAGATTCCAGTCCGGGGAAACCAGCGTCATCAGCCGCTTTAGCCCGGAAAATTATTCCTCAATGGCACGCGAGCAGCAGAGTCGTGGCTACGATCTGGTTGATCTCGGCCCGAGCCTTGAATACAACTTCCTGTTTTTCAATCTGAATGAACTGCCGCCCAACAAATTCTCCCAGATCTCTCAAGAGCAGGTTTGGTTTCGTGACCTGAAGTTTCGCGAGGCTGTCTCCCTCGCCATAGATCGCCAGAGCATCGTAAAGCTGGCTTACGGCGGACGCGGAGCGGCTATTTGGGGAAACGTGACTCCAGGGAACAAACTGTGGATCAATCGAGAGCTGCGGCATCCCGAACGCTCAATTCCACAGGCGAAGGAGCTATTGATGTCTGCGGGATTTTCTTGGGGCCAGGATGGAAAACTTGTTGATGCTAAGAAGAAACCGGTCGAATTCACGATTATCACGAGTTCTTCGAATACGCAGCGCCTGAAAATGGCGACGATTATTGCCGATGATCTCGCCCAACTTGGAATGAATGTGCACGTTGTGCCTCTTGAGTTTCGCGCCGTGGTGGATCGCGTTTTTCAATCGAACGACTACGAGGCATGCGTGCTTGGACTCGGCGGTGGCGATGCCGATCCCAATGGCGACATGAACGTTTGGATGTCGAATGGCAGCACGCATATTTGGAACATGCATGAGAGTAAGCCGGCAACCCCATGGGAAGCGAAGCTTGACGAGCTTCTGAATCAGCAATTGGTCACCATGGATTACAAGAAGCGCAAACGAATTTACGACGAAGTTCAGGCCATTATTGCCAGCAATTTGCCGTTTATTTTTTTAGCTAGTCCCGACGTGCTGGTAGGCGCTACTAAGCAAGTGGCAAATTTTCGCCCAGCCTCACTCGAACCATACGCCTTGTGGAATGCCGATGAACTCTATTTCCGCCAACAAGGAGTCACTGCAGCAAAGTGAGCGCAACCGCCAAACTTGCGAAAGAGTCTACGACCATCTGGTCTGATGAGCGTCTCGTAGAAGAATGCATTCGCGGCAATCAGGACGCATGGTCCGTGCTGATCGAAAAATACAAGAAGCTGATCTACTCGATTCCAGTGAAGTGGCAGCTCCCTCGAGAGGATGCCAACGATATTTTTCAGTCAGTGTGCGTCGATCTCTACTCGCAGTTATCTCGTTTACGCGAACCGCGAGCTCTGCCGAAGTGGCTCATTCAGACAACCGTGCACAAATGCTCGCGATGGCGCCAGCAACAGAGCCGGGTTTCGGACCAGGAAATTTCGGAAGATCTTGCATTAACCAATGTTACCGCCGGCACGATCATTGAGGAAGTACAGCGCGAGCAAATGTTGCGCGAGGCAATTGCGGCCGTATCCGGACGCTGCGCCGAAATGATCCAAATGCTCTTCTTCGATGTTCCCGCACTGCCGTACGAGCAGATCGCGCGCAAACTGGGGCTCGCTACCGGATCTATCGGGTTCATACGTGGGCGCTGCCTCGATCGCCTGAAGAAACAGCTTGTGTTGAAAGGATGGAAATGAGCGCAAGCGCTTCCATTGAGGCGACAAAATTCGTTCTGCAGGAGCTGGAGGCAATTTCTGACCCGCAGGCTCGCAGCGCGTTCGTTGCGGCCCGAAAGGATCAGTGGAACCTCAATACGATCGTAGATCTCGCAAATCACGCCCGAGAATTTTTGCGGATAGACGCGCGCCGGTCTCTCAATCTCGGAGAGCTGGCGATCGAGATCGCTAAAGTGATAGGAGATAAAGCGGCAACCGCCCACGCCATCCGAATCAAGGCCAACGCGCTACACGCGCTCGGCCAATATTCGTCGGCAGTTGAACTCCACAAGGAGGCGGTCCAATTATTTGATTCAGCAGGAGACGTGGCGGAGGTTGGAAGAACTCTAAGCGCCAGCATGCTTTCTTTGAACTTGTGCGGTGACTATGAGGCCGCCTTCTCAGCCGCCGAGCGCGCGCGGGTTATCTTCATGCAACTTGGCGACGAACTGCGGCTGTCGCGTCTCGAGATCAATACTGGGAATGTGTTCTATCGTCAGGACCGGTTCGCAGATGCGCTGGCATGTTACCGCCGTGCTTACGATGGCGTGATCAAGCACCGAAACAGCGAAGGCATCGCGGCGGTGCTCAGCAATCTTTCGGTTTGCCTCATCAGTCTCGGGCATTTTCACGAAGCGCTTGAGACCCATCAGCATGCGCGCGAGCATTGCGAGAAGAACGGCATGCCGCTGCTCGTCGCGCAGGCAGATTACAACATCGCCTATCTCTACTTTCTGCGCGGTGAGTATAGCCGCGCAATTGACATGCTGCGCTCCACACGACTGCGCTGCAATCAGATTGGCGATCGATACCATTACGGTCTCTGTAACCTTGATCTCGCGGAACTCTATCTGGAACTCAATCTGAGCGCCGAAGCGGCCGAGCTTTCGCGGCTTGGCTTTGCTGAATTCGAGGCTCTCCAGATGGGTTATGAATCCGCCAAGTGCCTGGCCTTCGAAGCCATCGCTATGGGCCAGCAGGGCCAGGCCTTCCAGAGCTTGAAGGTCTTTGCCCGTTCTCGAGAGATGTTCGCAAAGGAAAACAATCAGATCTGGCCTTCGCTGATTGATCTGTATCAGGCTCTCGTGTTGTTTAACGAGGGCAGACACTTCGAGGCTCGTCGACTGGCCAAGGCGGCTCTGGAGTTCTTTGATTCCTCCCTGCTGCAGGGAAAAGCCGTGTTATGCCGGCTATTGCTCGCGCGCATCGCCCAACGGACGAACGATCTTGCAGCCGCGCACAAAGAATGCAGCACTGCAATCGGGAGACTGAAAGACATGCAGGCTCCGATGTTGCGTCATCAGGCGTATCTGCTGATGGGGCAAATGCATTCTCTTTCGGGAAACAAGAAGGAAGCGTACGAATGCTTTCGGACTTCCCGCGAATCGCTGGAGATGTTGCGCAGCAATCTGCGCGGCCAGGAGCTCAAGTTAGCCTTTCTGAAGAACCGGCTCGAAGTCTATGAGTTGCTGGTGGACTCATGCCTCTCCATGCAATATGGCGGCAACTCGCTTGACGAGGCATTCGCATACATCGAAGAGGCCAAGTCGCGCACTCTGATGGATCAGATGCTGCAACCGGTGTACTCCAGCACAGACGAGAGCGGTCAAAGCGATCTGGTGCGTCGAATGCGCGGGCTGCGGGACGAGTTGAACTGGTATTACAGCCTGATCGAACTCGAACAGCTTCGCCCGGAGCAGCGGTCTCCAGAACACATCAAGCGATTGGAGGAACAGGTACGGGCGCGAGAAACAGATTTAATACGCGTCCTGCAGGAATCGAATCTTTCCGGAATTGAAAATCCGGAAATGCGAGCGACCAAGAATGTATCGATTGATGAAGTGCGCGCGGCCATCACTCCGGACACTCTTATCGTCGAGTACTTCCAGACAGGCGATCGCATTCTCGCCTGCCTGCTTGGGCGCGAGCGACTCCAAATCCTTCCTGTGACGGTGGCATCCCGAATCGGAAACGCATTGCGTTTACTGCAATTTCAACTCTCAAAGTTCCGGCTCGGAACTGAATACGCATCGGCATTTCGCGATTCGCTGATCCACTCTACGAACGCGCATTTGAAAACCTTATATGACGAACTCCTGGCGCCGATTCGTGACCGCATGGATGCGAGACATCTCCTCTTTGTGCCGCACGGATCGCTGCACTACGTTCCCTTTCACGCGTTGTTCGATGGAGCCAGGTATTTAATTGATGACCACACAGTCTCTTATGCGCCAAGCGCAAGCATCTACGCCGTCTGTACAAAGAAGGTGGTGAACAAGTCTGGAGCAGCGTTGTTAATGGGCGTCCCAGATCAGAATGCACCGTCAATACTTGCGGAATTGCGTTCTCTGTGCCAGATCCTGCCGCAGCCCAAGATGTTCGTTGGTAGATTCGCCAGTGAATACATCCTCAAAAGCGTCGCGCAAAGCGCACGGCTGATCCACATTGCAACACACGGCTATTTTCGTCAGGACAGTCCAATGTTCTCGTCTATTCGTATGGGCAGTTCCTATTTGAGCCTTTACGACTTGTATCAGTTGCACCTGCCAGTGGAGCTGGTGACCCTCAGCGGTTGTGCCACAGGCCTGAATGTAGTGGCAGCGGGAGATGAGTTGATCGGCCTGGCTCGCGGGTTGTTTCAGGCAGGCGCGCAATCCTTACTGTTGAGCTTGTGGGATGTCCACGATCAGAGCACGGCCGATTTCATGGCTGCCTTCTACCAACAGCTGACACAAGGCAAAGACAAGGCGAACTCGCTGCGCCAGGCGATGCTTCAGTTGCGCGAACGCTATCCCCATCCCTGTCAATGGGCTCCGTTCGTGCTGATGGGCAAATACACGGGTAGTCCAGCATGAGCAATTTTTTAAGCTTCGGCCTATATTTTTCCGGCTGCCGCATGCACTTATGGTCAGTCGTGGAAAAGCATAGACCGGCGCTGAGGACTGAGCGCCTTTTGGAGAACTGATGCGGCACATCCCTCAAGAATCGGTGGCTGAATATATTCGGCAGACTCTATCCCCAACCGAGGCCAGTCAAGTTCGAGAGCACGTGGCGGAATGCCGCGAGTGCTCGGATCTTATTGGGCTTTTCCGCGAAGTCATGCGGGTTGGCGCTAACGAGACGGCCTATGAGCCCCCGCCGGGAACCGTCCGCATAGTGAACGCATATTTCGGAACGCAGCATCCGGGAACCGCGCGCACGAAACGCTTCTTCGAACTGCTCTTCGACAGCTTTGGGCAACCTGCGATGGCCGGAGCGAGGGCCTCCGTGGCTTCGGCCCGTCAGTTGTTGTACCGCGTTGGAACCGTCTACGTAGATATGCGCGTTGATTCTGAGGTCAATTCCGAACGCGCTGCCTTGGTTGGTCAGATGCTGGACAGCGCCCGGCCTGGTCATCCCGTATCGGGGGTACCAGTGGTCCTTCTGGATGGCCGCAAGAACGTGGCCAGCGCCATTAGTAACAATAACGGTGAATTTCAGATTGAGTTCCTTTTAAAGAACAACTTGCGCCTTTCGGTCACGGTCGGTGACGGAGCTCCCGTTTACCTTCCGATAACAGGAGTAGAAGAACGCCGGCGGCCGGGTGGCGCTAGTCGAGGACCAAATTGAAATTAAGGTTACGAGCGTAACTGGCCATAGAGTCAGGCGCTGGATAGACTGGAAATCCCCCGCTGTAGTCCCCCTTCTCATTTCAGAGGCAATACGAGAGTCACTGGAGATCCGATGACTAGCCACAAGACTTTTGTCGAAAAATGCAGCCGAGCGAAGGCGGGGGTCTGCGCAACTTTAATCCTGGCGTTGTTCGCCGTATACGTCCAGCCAACATTTGCCATTACAGCGGCTCCTGCGAAAACCAACGCACAGCTGCTAGGCGGATTGCTCGGTGGGGGCGGACTGCTCGCGACTAATCGCTATATCGTGCGCGACACTAAAGGCCTGCTCGGCTTGAACCTGACTTGCTTGCTTTTCGGCTGCAAGGTGCTGGAAGGCATCGGTGATCCTGATGGACAACTCTTCGTTGTAACAACTTCCAGTCTTCTCAGCCCAGTAGTTGTCATCACGCAGCTCTTATCTGGCGGCGGCATTACCAATGTGGAACAGGACCAGGCTGTAGCCACACAAGGAACCTCGATCGGGGCCACACCTGACTACCTGAACGACAGAACTCCGGTCTCGTACTACGGTGCAACTGTTTGGGAAGGCTACGTTCTACAAACTCCGAACCAAATTGTCAGAACCAGCACAACGCAATCTTCTTATGCGGTGAATGGAAGTGGCGTTACCGTAGCAATTATCGATACCGGCGTTGATCCGAACAATGCCATCCTTAAGAGTCGACTGGTGTACGGTTACGACTTCACGCGAAATCAATCGGGTGGGTCGGAAATGGGAGACATAAATCAGTCGACCGTGGGAGTGGTTGATGGCTCAGCGCAACCCGCGCAGCTCAACCAGTCCACGGTTGGCGTTGTCGATCAGTCTACTGTTGGCGTAGTCGACCAGACGAAATATTCCGCATTTGGGCATGGGACTATGACCGCGGGCATCGTGCACCTGGTTGCTCCCAACGCCAAGATCATGCCTTTGAAGGCATTTAATGCCAGTGGCGCCGGATACGCATCCGATGTTTTGCGCGCTATTTACTACGGAGTGAACCACGGAGCCAAGGTCATCAGCATGAGCTTCGATTTCACTACCTACTCGCAGGAGTTGGCGACGGCGGTCAATTACGCGACGATGCGCGGAGTGATCTGTGTTGCGTCCGCCGGGAATGATGGGCAAATGGCTACCGTATATCCGGCGGCACTGCCTAACGTCATCGACGTCGCTTCAACCTCGAACAACAATACTCCTTCGGCGTTCTCGAACTATGGTGCGCCGCCGGTGTGGTTGTCGGCCCCTGGTGAAGCTGTGATGACGACTTACCCGTTCAACACTTATGCAGTAGGGTGGGGTACTTCGTTCAGCGCTCCGCTGGTCTCCGGCACAGTAGCTCTCATGGCCGATGTGAATTCTCTCCTGCTGACAAAGCAGCAGGCGGCTAAGGCTCTGTCGCACGCACAGCAAATTTCCTACTCGCAGTATGGATACGGCGTGCTCGATACCTATCAGGCCGTGCGCGCCTGGAGAAATGCGCTCGGGATTTGGTAGTAACCCGCCTGGACCACCCACATGAGCCTGCATCAGACATTTGATTCCTGGTCACCGCTGTTTCTTCGAGTGAAAGAACTCGAAGAACAGCAGGTGACCATGCGCACTGCCACAATCTGCGCTTTGAATCAGTTGCTCGACTTAAAAGACCTCAACACTGGCGTGCACAGCACTCGTTTGGCAGAGTGGGCCGTGAGAGTTGCGCGCAGATTGGGAATTGAAGAAGAGAACTTGTACCAATATGAAGTTGCCGCTCTGTTGCACGACATCGGCAAGATTGGCGTGCCCGACGCAATTTTGAAGAAGCCGAGCAAACTCACCGACGAAGAGCGCGCGATCATGAACAAGCATCCCGAATACAGTTGGTCGATTCTGAGACTGTTTCCCGGATTGGAAGAGGCCAGCCTGTTCGCGCTTCATCATCACGAATCGTATGACGGCAGCGGATACCCGGGAGGCTTGCAAGCAGACGAGATTCCCCTCGGCTCGCGCATTGTTTCCATCGTCGACGCCTTCGATGCGATGATCTCTAACCGTTGTTACCGCAAAGGCCTGGATCATGCGGAGGCGATCCGGCGCCTGAATGCCGGCAGTGGCACCCAATTTGATCCTCATGTACTAAAGTGCTTCCTCGAAATTGCCGAGCTAGAGGTAGCTGGTGTATTCGCAGCCACTGGAACGAGCATCGCCGCCGTCATTTGATTCGAAAGCCGAAGCCGGATGCGGAAGAACTGCGGAAATAACAGGCCGTCTTTCGAAACCCAAATTTCATAAATTTCGCTCAAGTCCGGGAATTATCAGAGAGTCTTGTAATTTTGCCCGTAAGCTAGAGCTCGGCAGAGACTTAGCTCAATTTCGCGACTCATCGAAAAAATATCAGGGAATCCTCAGGGATTTTCTCGTCCCATTTTGACACTCATTACGCCTCAAGCAAACAGAACGAAGCAAAGCAGATATATCCAGAAGAATGTCATAGAGTGCATGTACCAAGCGGTCAGATCGATTGCAAGGCATTTTCGCACTGTGGACATCCGCGCGTAGAAAACTGCTACAACCGCAAGAGCCAACACACCGAGCAACGCGTGCAGAGCGTGCGTGCCCGTGAGCACATAAAAGAAGGCAGTACGCGCGCCCGTACTCAGGAATTGCGCATTGGAGCTCAATGAGTGCCACGCAATTCCCTGCCCGATGAGAAACCCGGTTCCCGATAGCAGGGACAAGTTCAGCCAAAGCATAGCGCCCTGTTTAATTTGTTCCTTCCCAACCAGCAGACCAGGCATTCTGCGCCGGACGGCTTCGATAGCTCCGCTCGCGGAGATCAGAAGGCAAGTATTGAAGAGAAGGAGCGCAATGGGAAGCCGCAGCGGCTCCCACGTGACCGAATAGGTTCCAGTCGCACCATCGAAGGTGGGAATTCCTCGGCGAACTACGTAAGCGCTGCTGTAGCCAACGAACAACATCGCTATTGCCGCGACGAACAACGCGAGTCCCAGCCGATATCGTCTCAATCGAAGCGGAAACTCGGCTTCATCGGAGGCGATTTGGCGATTGAATGTTAACGGAGGACCACCCCGTGAATCCCCCAGCGAGACCGGAGACACTACGCTCATTTCGTCCTCTCATCGTTTTTAGAGCGTTTGAATTCCGGCCCTCGAGCACTAAGTCTCGGGAGCGCTCCATCACCGGTCTTCCATCTTCGAAGCGTGATGACGATTCCGGCAAAGATCAAAGTTGGTGGGAATAGAAGTAGGAGAATTCCACTCCTCAGAGCGCGTGCGGTCTGTGGCCCCCCCGCAGAAGCGGTCGTGTAACACGACGCACAGCCTTGCGCGAACGCATTCACACAAATCACTGAGAACGCACAGACTACTGCAATCGGGAATACGATTTTCCAAAACCAATTCACTCTGTCACCTTCAGGTTTTCCGGATCTGATTGCATAACAAAATCGCGCACGAGACCTGTCTGCCCATATTCATAAGCGCCGTGATTTACGATCGGCTGCTCCACAAAATTGCGATTTGGCGGCGGAGAACTCGTGCTCCACTCCAAAGATGTCGCGTTCCACGGATTTTCCGACGCCGGTCTTCCCTTATACATACTCCAGAACAGATTGAATAAGAAGATAAGCTGGACTGCTCCCGTAATCAGAGCCGCCACCGTGATGAACTTATGCAACGGAATCAGCGGAAGCAGGAAGTCATCGCTAAGCATTGCGTAACGACGCGGGTTCCCCGAGAAGCCAAGCAGATGCATTGGCATGAAGATGCAATAGACACCTAGGAAGGTCAGCCCAAAGTGAATCAGACCCAGCCGCTCGCTCAGCATTCTTCCGAACATCTTCGGGTACCAAAAGTAAATCGCAGCAAAGATGGCAAAGATCGCCGAGACCCCCATGACCATGTGTAGATGACCGACCACAAAATACGTGGCATGCAGATAGGAATCCACCGCCGGATGCGCCAGTAGAATCCCGCCTAGTCCGCCGGCGACGAAGGTTGAGATAAAGCCGAGGCAAAACATCATTGCCGTGTTGAATTGGAGCTTTCCACCCCAAAGTGTGCTCAGCCACAGTAATGTCGTGATGGTGGCCGGCAGGGAGATGATGATTGTGGGGATCGAAAACAGGAATCCCGAAAAAGGACTCATCCCACTCACGAACATGTGATGACCCCAAACGACGAAACTTAGGAACCCAATCGCCAGCATGCATCCCAGGATCAGTCTGTAGCCAAGGATCGGTTTACGCGAAAAGCACGCCAGCACGTGGGAGACGATGCCGAATCCGGGAAGGATGGTGATGTAGACCTCAGGATGTCCGAAGAACCAGAACAAGTGCTGCCACAATAACGGCGATCCGCCGGAGTGCGGCTCGATCTTGCCGCTCACGAGCAGATTGGCAGGCAGGAAGAAACTTGTGCCCGCCGTGCGATCAAGAAAGAGCAGGACTACGGCGGCCAGCAGCACCGCAAAGCTCAACAAGCTCAGGATTGCGGTTATGAACCAGGCCCAGCACGTAAGCGGCAGTCGCAGGAGCCACATGCCTTTAGAGCGCATGTCGATGAAGGTAACCATGAAGTTGACCGAACTCGCGATGGAAGCGATACAGAAAATGCCAATGGAAAGGATCCAAAGGTTCTGTCCTGTTCCCAGTCCGGGACCAGCGTCTTTTCCGACCGCGCTCATCGGTGGATATGCAGTCCAGCCGGAGATTGGCGGGCCGTCTTTGACAAACAACGTCGCGAGAAGAACCAGAAAAGCAGCGAGCGTCGTCCAAAATGACAGCATGTTCACAAATGGGAATGCTGTTTCCTCTGCACCGATCTGAAGAGGCAGGAAATAATTTCCAAAGGCATTCTGCGGAGCTAGCGTGAGCACGAAAAATATCATGATCGTGCCATGCAGGGTCATCAGTGACAGGTAGTACTCGGGCGTCATGACTCCGCCTGGAGCGCCGGTAGCGGACATGTGTTCGAGCCCGAGGATTCGCGCGCCGCTCCAGGCAACATGGATCCGCATCAGCCAGGAGAGCGCCATTCCTGTGACCACAGCGAAGAGTGAAAGGGAAAAGTATTGAAGCCCGACAACTTTGTGATTGGTGCTGAAGATATATTTACGGAGGAATCCCGTTGGTTCAACAACAGACCGTAATTGAATTTGCGATGACATGGCTCGTCGATGTCCATCAACCCGTCAACCTATCAATGTTCGTGCACCTGCATCCATTTCTGGAAGTCTGGGTCCGAGACCACTTCCAAATAAGCACGCATTCGGTAATGTCCCAGGCCACACAGTTGTGTGCAGGCAATTTCGTATTTACCAATTTTCGTCGCAGTAAACCGCATCGCAATCTGCATGCCAGGAACCATGTCCTGCTGAACCCGGAGTTCACGAACATAAAAGCTGTGAATTACATCTTGAGAGCTCAAAACGAGTTCAATTGGCTGATTCACAGGCAGAATGAGCATCGCGCTTACCACGTCGTCCTTTGAAGTCGCGTCATTCTTTCGATCTAATCCGAAGTAGTTGCCGACGCTCGCATCGATCTTGTCGACATGGATTGGACCGAACTTCCCGTCGGCTCCCGGATAGCGGAAGTAATATGCGAACTGTTGCCCCATGACCTGGGCTTTAACAACATGCGAGCCCGAAGACTCAGAAAACATGCTGCCCCACGCACTTCGGCCAAGCGTGGCTGCGCTGAATAATTCAAGAGAAATAAAGAGCACACTGACGATGACGGCGATCCGCGCTGCGCCAGTCAGGTGCGTTTGCGTCGACCTGGCATGAAATTTCCAGAGCAGTAGGGCAAGAAGCAGGTGCGCTAACACAAATGCGACACCCACATCGATCAATGCCCACAAAATTAGCCGATCAAGGGCGGGCGCATGGCTGGCAGCAGGCGGGGGCATCCACCATTGGCGAGAAACAACTAGCCCAACAAAGGTGAGTGAAATACAGACCAACAAAACTGCGAAGATTTTGCCGGGAGGCAGCCGCACGTCCAAGGCTATGACGTGCGACAGGAAGTTGCAACCCGTTTAGTGTAGACGCGGCATGCTGCGTCTGCATGAGATCTCAAATCCAAAACGAAGCGCGCCGGGTTTTCCGCGCAGCATGGTGAAGACGCAGCATGCTGCGTCTCTACTTTCGTTCCGCTCACGGCAGGGCATCATAGCAAGGCCCATTCGTCGGCTGAGCCGGCGGGTTTGGCGGAGTTGTCCATGGCTTGCCTTGAAAATCAAAGAATTCGCTCATATCCATTCCCGATGCATCGCGCTTGTTCAAATTCGGCAGACCGAAGCGCGCTTCAATCATCTTCAAAACGGCTGTACTGTCTGTGACGGTATGAGAGACGTAATGCTTCTTCGTGAACGGCGAAACCACCATCATTGGGACTCGGAAACCGTATCGCGTGAAATCTCCCTTTGGGTCAGGAGGATTCGTCGCAATCAGGTCCTGCGGCGGAATGCCGTCCGGTGAAGGAACAGTAGTTGGCGGGGGCACATGATCATAGAATCCTCCGCCCTCATCGTAGACGAGAATGAAGGCCGAGTCCTTCCACGCACTGCTTGCCATCAGTGCACTGATGATCTTCGCCGTCTCAGCGGCTCCGATCTGAATATCGTTGCCGAGTCCCGGATGCTCATCATTCCCGTCCGTAAATCCAGGTTCAATATAGGAAACCTGAGGTAACGTTCCGTTCTGTAAATCGGTGTAGTACTGCGACAAGGGCGCGAACTTGTTTTGGTGCGTGGCCATGAAACCGGAGAAGTCGTCCAGCTCAGTATCCAGATGCGGATCCATGTAGTAGATCTTGTACGAGATGTTCTTGGTATCGAGGAGATCGAAGATCGTCTTTGCGCTCACTTGCATTGTCGGCCTGTGGACGTGCCCAACCGAAGTTGCGGCCACCAGGTACAGTCGATTAGCTTCCGTCTCGGTGGGCGCGGGAGCAAACCAGCGATCGGAGGTCGCAAACTGCGAGGCCATGAAGTAGTAATAAGGGAGATCGGCGGAGGTGTAATACCCCATGGCGCGAACGCCGACTGTATCCTTGCTTCCCTGCCCCATCGCCGCAGCTCCCGCCTGCACGACGAAACCATCCATGGTCGGTGTGTCTGAGGTTTCGTTAAAGCGATTGAAGTTGATATGGCTCGTAGCCCAGTCGGCGCTGGTGTTCTCCACGCACATCGTCTGAAGATGAAAAGCGTTAATAATCGTTCCATCGAATGCAGGATTTGAGGCGTTCGCAGGCAAGCCGTCCACGTCTTGAGGAAGTCCCAGCGAGGCGCGATATTCGTTCATGTGTCCGAAATAGGAATCGAACGAACGATTCTCCTGGGACATGAAAACGATGTGGTTAATCGCGCTGAGATCGCCGGTAGCTCCGTTATTCGGACCGGGCGTACCGGCAACCGGAGGAGCGCCTCCAACACTACCGCCGCTAGTGCCACCGCCGGTGTTATTGCCTCCTGAGCTCTTTGATCCTGCCAGCGCTAAGCACCCAACCAGACAGCAGCAGGCAAGAGTAATTACGGCAAAATGCCAAAATGTTTTCAGACGAGCCAGTACCATTGATCACCTTTGCTCGAAGTAGCCGATCGAAACGTCGTTTAGGTTGTGATGAAGACACGACTGGACGGAGTTGCGCAGCTCTCAGTCTCTGCGTGAGGAATCCGGAGTAGCTGGATTCTAGCTGTATCGACGGTTGCTCTTCATAGGGAACGGAGCGCGCCCGGGCATTCGCGCGCTCCGTTGCATTGAGAATTCAGCGCTTCTCAGCCACCTCATTCCCTCTGGCTTCGCCGGCGCGCATCAGATTGGGAATCATCGGTGTGACTTCGAACGGTAACTTCTCGCGGGCGGACAAGACTGTCTCGGGCTTGCTGCGCTTCAGGTTCACGTGATCATCCCAGGGATCGAGTTTGATTCGGCTGCCTAGTGGGAGCGCAGCGAGTTGTCGAACGTCGCTTGTCTTGAGCTCTGGAGCTGATTGAATGAGCGGCTCCATTCTGAGAATATCGCTGCCCTTCGCCATCCTGTTTCCAAAATTAGGACTAATCAGCCAAGTCAGCTCGTGCGATCTCGACTGCAGCGCCTTGAGAAACAGTCCGGCATTGGACAGCTTGTCCCGGTATGGAGAACTCTTGAGTAGCTCGACGGCTTTCTTATCGGCGGCATCCTCGTCAGAATCGTTGCGCCGCATGCCAATCTTCTGCATTACCTGCTCGTCGGGAAAGATCATGCGATCGCTGAAGGCGTATTTCGTATTCACAGAATGGCCAAGCGAGATGTGCGCCAGCTCATGCGAAAGCATCATGGCGAGCGAAGCTTCGTCTGGCAGCACATCGAGCAGACCGCGACTCATAACGATAGTGTTTCCAACCGTGAACGATTCCAACGGTGTGGTCAACAGAACTCGGCATCGAACCTCGGGTTGAATATTGAGGTTGTTCGTGATCTCGAGGTTGTTGACCACCGTTTCAAGAACCTTTGTGACCTCACCCGGAGGCGCTAATACGCCTGCCCGCTCCATGCGATCGAGTACATTGTCTTCGGCTTCGCGCTGCCATTTATGGCGACTCTCAATCGGGCTCATTTCATTCGCGCTGGAGCCACTCTTATCGCTTACTTCCTGACCGTTCTCTTCTACCTGCAGATCGGTAAATTCAGTCTGCCGGCCGGAGTGCTTCAGATCGTATCCCCAAAGTCGCGTTTGACCCTTCATGCTGATCTTGCGGATGAGGTCATATTTCACATCGGAGTCTTCGGTGTAGACGAGGGCAGGTAGCCATAATCCTGGCTGCATGTTCATGCGCCAGCTATCGAAATGGAAGTAAAAGTTGCCGCTACGCTGCGGCTCATAGGTTCCGTTCATGCGGACGATGTTGTGCTGCTGGTCTTCGACCCAGATTCGTCCTACAAAGTGCGTTCCCTTGATCTTCTTGTGAGGAACAACGTCGAAGACGAGCGTGCGCACATCGCCAAGAAATTCCTGCCGCAGATATTTCAGGTCATAGTTCTGCGCAGTGAATCCATGGCTAAGAAAGACAAGCTGCATGAATCCTTCAGGCAGATAGGTCATCTTGTAAAAGCTATCAAGGCGATCGAGCACCCGCGAGAACATCCCGGCTTTCTTCTTGTCGTAACTCAGGTCATTGATGCCGCGCTTATCGAGGACCAGACGGCCGAGGAAGTACTTGTCGCTGGTCGGCACCTCGCCTAACTCATCGTCTGGCTTCATGTTCTGGATGTAGGTCTCCACCAGCGGCGTGTACTTGTGCATGTTCTCTACGAGTTTTGCTTCCTGGTAGAAAATGCTGTTGATAACGGCTTGCTGCCGTGAGTTCGCCGCCGGCTGCGGAGTAGAACTATCCGCTGCCATGGCGAGTGAGGCCGTCAGCACTGCTGCGCTGAGAACCCAGACTTTCCGTGCGACCGACATGTAACTCCTCCAGATGGGAAACTTCATTCTGCTAACGCAAAGACAATGTGGACCACGGCATCAGAATCAGTTGGCCGGCCATCCTTCTTTGCGGGATTGAAACGGATCTGTGTTGCCGCGCGCTGCGCTGCTTCGTCCAAGCCATGTCCGAGACCTCGCACTACCCGCAAGACGCGAATGTCGCCGGAAGCGGCGAACATTACGTCGAGAAGAACTTCTCCTTCAATGCGCTGTTGCCGCGCTTCGGCGGTGTAAAGGGGACGAGGTTTCGAAAGAATTTCTACTGGCGTCGCGTCTACCGCTCGAGGCGCTCGCTTTGCCGGAGCCTGAGCGGTAGTGGCATCTCCGAATCCACCCGTGTTTACGGCTCCGTGCGGATTCCGATCGCCGGAACCTGCGCCCGCCATTCCGTCTCCAAATCCAGCGCTGGCGATCACGCCTTGCTTCCCGTGTGCACCGCCCGCGCCGTTTCCGTTTCCGGGTCCAGTTGGAAGATCGAAGCTCCCGACCGACGCGACCGTAAGTTTTCGATCCTTGTCGGACTTGCCAGGAACGCCATTGGGATCGCCAAATCCGCCGGTCTGCACGTCGCGCACCGCAGCCTTAATAGTGGGTTTCGCCGAGCTGCCGGAATCGAACAGCCCTTCCGTGACTTTCTTTTGGGGCACTGGCGGTTTGGGCAGAACAGGAGGTGGTGTGTTCTCCGCAACCTTCGGTAGTTCCGGCGCCGGCATCGGCTTCACAATCGGCGCTTCCATTTTGGGAACTTCTTTCGGTGCCGGCGCAGGCAGCTTGGGTTCTTCGCGTAGTTGCGCGAGAACCTTCGGAGGCGGCGGCGGTACCGGCTTGATGATTTCCGGTTTCTCGAGCGTGGGAGCAATCAGCGTCACGTTTTCGTGAGTCGGAGCCATGAGCTTCATGGTTTCTTTCGGTAGCCAGGCCGCAATCCGAATAAGAACGATGAGCGCCGCAAAATGAATGAGGCTGCTTGCGCCCCACCGGTTCCATTGCCTGGGCGCGCTTACTTCTGTAAAAGTTGGGACAGCGGACGAGCTCTTTCGTGCCCTCGTCTGCGGAATTTCGTGAAGCGTTGCTAAACGCCGGAAGCGGAGATCCGACGCGTCTTCGTGAAGAGGTTGTGTGTTAGTGCGCCTCAACATAGCTCCTGAACTTTTGCCAGCATCTCGGTCGCACACTCTGCGGAAACGATCCTGGCCTCTTGATCCGTTTCTGTTCTTCCTCTTCTTTATTCCTGAATCGTGAAGCAGAGTCTCTGCTTGTGCAGCTCACCGTGGTAGTGATGAATTCGTTAAGAGCCGTGTTGCTCGCGGTGTCGACTTTCGTGTGAATTCATGCAGAACAAAATTTAAGTGTTGTAGAAGCACTGATTTGAAGGGCAACCAGAGCTTCCGCTCCAGACTCTACTCAGTCGAGTGACTATTTAGCTAATGGTTAACATGCCGTTACAAGTGGGAGTGGTATTTGGCACCCGGCCTGAGGCCATCAAACTCGCTCCAGTCATCGCAGAGTTGAAGCGGCATTCTAAAGAATTCAAACCTTATCTCATTTCCACGGCGCAACATCGCTCCATGCTCGATCAAGTGATGCAGGTCTTCGGGATCAAGCCGGCCATTGACCTCGACCTGATGCAGGCAAACCAGACGCTGAATGGCCTTACCTGTCGCGTGCTCCAGGCAATGGATTCTGTGCTGGCAGTAAACCCAGTTGACTGCCTCGTGGTCCAGGGAGATACGACAACCGCGATGGCTGCTGGATTGGCAGCATTCCATCGCAAAATCCCGGTCGCGCATGTAGAAGCCGGCTTGCGCAGTCGCGACATGATGAATCCATTTCCCGAGGAATCGAACCGCCGACTCGCTGGCGTCGTAACCTCTCTTCACCTCGCTCCAACTTCAATCGCACGCGACAATCTCCTGGCTGAGGGAGTCGCTCCATCGACGATCGTGACCACTGGAAACACCGTGGTCGATGCAGTGAAAATGCTGGTCGAGATGAAGATGGCAGATCAGGAGCTGCCCGCCGGCGTTCCCCATGACGGCTCCCGTTTATTACTCATCACTTCTCATCGTCGTGAATCCTGGGGGACGGAACTCGAAAACGTTTGCGACGCGATTCGCGATCTGATCGACGCCTTTCCCGACGTGCGTGCGGTCTATCCCGTGCACTTAAATCCCAATGTTCGCAACACAGTGATGTCTCGATTGGGAAATCTGGATCGTGTTCATCTGATCGACCCGGTCGATTATTTCGGATTCTTATCGTTACTGCGCCGCTGCTACATGGTGCTGACTGACTCCGGAGGCGTGCAGGAAGAGGCGCCAACCTTCGGCAAACCGGTGCTTGTCCTCAGAAGAGTAACGGAGCGACCGGAAGCCTCCATGATGGGGCTGGCGCGCCTGGTCGGCACATCACGCGAAGCTATCGTGAGAGAAGCCAGTGACATTCTCGGAAGCAGCGTTGTCTATCGCACGATGTCCGAAGGGCAGAATCCATACGGAGATGGACGAGCTTCGGCGCGAATCGTCCAGAGTCTCTCGCGCTGGCTGAATGGAGTGAGGCCGGTGCTGGACGCGTCGGAACAGTTTGAAAATGCAATCAGGGAGCAGATCGTCACAGTTGCAAGTTGAGCCGCATCGAAAGTTGAAGCAGCAGAAAAATCAAAGCGACGAACTCATTGGGTTATGGGCCTTAGCATGCGCGTTCATCAAGTTTGCCCGACCGATGGCTTCTGACACGACGTCCACGGAGCCACCCGGGAGGGAAGATGTTACTGGAGCTATTCACAGCAGTTGTCGTGCTGATCTGTATTTACACGATCCGGCACTACTGCTTTACGGTCAACCGACTCATTGGTCAACAACGTCATCCGTATGTCGATGTTGATACCGCCGACTGGCCTCCAGTCACTGTATTAATCGCCGCACACAACGAAGAAGCCGTCGTTGCCGACATTCTTTCCGCGCTGCTGGAAGTGGATTATCCGGCAGACAAACTTGCGATTGTGCCGGTGAACGATCGTTCCATCGACGGCACTCGAGAAATCATCGACAGCTACGTGGTCCGCTATCCCGGACGCATTACCCCCTTCCACCGAAGCGGCGGAAAGCCCGGCAAGGCCGCAGCTCTCAAAGACGCAATGGCGTATGTAAATACGGAGATCATGCTCGTATTCGACGCCGACTACGTTCCCGGCAAGGCGCTGATCAGACAATTGGTAGCACCCTTCTTTGATCCCGAAGTGGGAAGCGTCATGGGGCGAGTAGTGCCGCTGAATGTCGGAAAGAAATTGCTGACGCGAATTCTTGATCTGGAACGCTCCGGCGGATATCAAGTGGATCAACAGGCGCGCATGAACCTGCACTTCGTTCCTCAATACGGCGGAACCGTGGCAGGCATTCGCAAGTCGGCCCTCGATGAGATCGGCGGATGGAATGAGAACACCCTCGCCGAAGACACCGATCTCACCTATCGAATGCTGCTCGCGGGTTGGAAAACGGTCTACGAAAACCGCGCTGAGTGCTACGAAGAAGTGCCGGAACGATGGCCGGTTCGCGTGCGCCAGATCATGCGTTGGGCTAAAGGACACAACCAGGCGATGGTCGGCTACTCCGCTGCCTTGCTGCGCAGTCGTAACGTAAGTTGGTGGGAACGACTTGATGGCCTGCTACTCCTGGGCGTGTACATGATGGCTCCAGTGTTACTGCTGGGCTGGCTGTTGGCAATTGTCCTCTTCTATCTGGGCGCTCCAGTCGGCGGAAGCATTGCAGTGCTCGGTCTGGCAGCATTTACCACATTGGGAAACTTCGCGGCATTCTTCGAGATTGCGGCAGCCGCTCGGCTTGATGGATCACGAGCGCGTATTCAGCTATTGCCACTCACTTTTCTCGGATTCACCGTAAGCGCAATCTGCGTTTCGCGGGCGGCGTGGCAGCAATTCGCTGCCTCTATTCGCGGACAAGAGATGGTATGGCATAAAACGGAGCGCTCGCGTGTGGCGCCGGTCGTATTGGAGAAGTCTGCGTGATTTCGGTCCTCGCTCCTCTCGCACTGGCGACTTCCACCGGCGCCCTGCTCATGGTGCCGCTCGCACCTGCTCTCCGCGAATTGATGCACAAGCGCGACGCCGGTCCACTCATCACCCGCAAAGACGATGGCAGGATCTCCAGTTTCGCGTCATCACTCCGGAGTCGCTGTATACCCCTGCAAGCGCTGCTGGATCAATGTGCACAGCAGGGCAAGAGTCAGTTTGTCGACTCCCCATTTGGTCAGGTGCTTTTAGTTGGCAAATCGGGAGGCTGGACCGCTCCACAACACACGACCACACCCGTCGTGTGTGCTGGACCTGTAGAACTCCCACTTGAATATCACTCCATCGGGGATTTCTATTCTCGTGGAAACGTCCGGGGTGGAACGCGGAGCATCTTTCGCGCTCTACTTAGCGACGACGAAATAGTTTTAGGTGATGAGACGCAGATTCTGCGCTGGATTCATGCTGAATCAGCTCTGCATGTCGGCAGAAACTGCAGATTGTATGGGCGCGCATCTTCCACCAAATCGCTCACCCTCTCCCCCGGATGCAGCTTTGAACGCGTTTACGCTCCAGTGATCTACAGCTCAAAGGAAGCAGCAACGCTCAGCGTGAGAGAAGAATACGCCGCATACGCAAGGCTGGCGCAGAGCGGTCTGGGACGCACGCGCATTCGTGGCGCGATGCACATCCCTGATCAGCATCGCGGAGACGTCGTAGCCACTGGAAGCGTTGACGTCGAGGAGGGCGCATCTGTGTTCGGAAGCGTCAAAGCCAACGGCGAAGTCATCTTGAAAGGGCGAGCTGAGGTCCACGGCAGTGTGGTGAGCACGAAGCGGATTCACATCTCCACTGGATGCTTTGTGAAAGGACCAATCATCGCCGAACGCGAAGTAGTCATTGCTTCCGGCGTACAGATTGGACTCCCCGGAACGCCCACGACAGTCAGCGCTCCCGTCATTCATCTTGCTCCTGGCGCAGTGCTTCACGGCACAGTTTGGGCACAAGTCGAAGGCCGCGTGGGAGACTGAATGCGCGGCACAATCCTGCTGTTGTTCGTTACTTCACTCGCTCTGTGCTCAAGCACCACGGCGCGAGAGTTCAATCCTAACGGCTATCAGCTGCCGGATGGTGCAATCTCGCTGCACCATCATGGCGACTACATCGAGCCATACTTCGCCACCAAAGCTTTGCTGCTGGCGCAGGAAGCAGAACTCGATGTGCGCCAGCCGGTTCGGCAGTGGATCGAGTGGCTGCTTCCCCGACAGGACAAGCACGGCGGCTTTGGCCGCTACTGCCGTAAGCCCGGCAGCGATTGGAAGCTCTGCGCTGCAGCAGATGCCGACGACTCCATGCTCTCACTTTGGTTACAACTTCTTTATACGAACGCTCCGGATTCGGGAATTCCAGCAGACTGGCAGCAGAGCGTTCGCAAGGCCCGCGAGAGTTTGGATCGTCTTAGGAATAGCCGCCTCGGCGTCTACCATATCTCCGGTAGCAACCATGTAGCTCTCTTCATGGACAACATCGAGGTTTACTCCGCGCTGAGGGCGATCGCGCGGGCGCAGCAACGCTTCGGTAACGCAGCGGACGCGGACAAAACACACGCGGAAGCAGAGAAGCTCAATTTAAATATCAAGCGGGTGTTCTGGAACAAACACGCGGAGTGGTTTCGACCATCTATCCAGAAGAGCAGATCAGCGTTCTATCCGGATGTTGTCGCCCAGGTATATCCCTGGCTGGCCGATCTCCCGATGGAGTCTGATGTGCAATCTCGGGAAGCGTGGGATCGATGGAGAAATCGCTACGCCAGCGAGTGGCTCGACAAGAAAGTTGATCCGCATCCGTGGGGGCTGGTGGCTATGGCCGCGCTGAAGTTTCATGACGATGCCAGCGCCGCCTGCTGGCTCTCACGCTCGGAGCCGTTGCGGTACAGCACGAATTGGAACGTGCTCGAAGAATCCGCGTTCCAGGCCGTGCAAGCGCATTTGCAAGAGGCAGAGAAGTCAAATCCCAGTGCCTGTTCTGAGGTGACCAGCGCTCCATGACGGCCATGTTCAAGCCCAAGCTCACGATCGCAGTCGCCATGGTGCTCCTCACGTGCACGGCGGCTGTCGTGTATCGCAACCAGGCAGTCGCACCCGGCTCTGCAGACACGATTTTTCTTTTGCTTCCCGATTCGGTAAACGACAGGGACATTCAGGTACAGGTCTGGCTCGATGCTGCCGAGGAAGAAGGATTTCATCTGCAGGTAGTGCGGGATTCGGCGTTGCTTGATCCGATGTTCCAGATGAAAGCCGCCGGGTTGATCGTTCCCGATCAAATCCATCGAGAAGCCAACGATGCGCTGGTTGGAGCCCTGCACAGTTATGTCGAAAAGGGCGGGGACCTGATGCTGGTGTATGACGCCTGCACCTGGGATCTGCGTGACCGTTACTCGACACGAAGTTCACGACTGTCAGATCTGGCCGGTGTTGATTATGCGCTCTACGACCGTTTTGGCACTAACAGCATTGTCTCCGGAAACGTGTGGGGCAGCACGAAGGCTATGGAAGATCTTGGGATCCCTCCCGGAGCTTACGCTGCTCTCAAAGAGCGGCGACAGTCTTCGCCTCTAAAGCGCGTAGCCATGCACATTGGATCGCATTCGGTGGATGATCGCCAGGTTCTCGTGGGATATCTGTACGGAGAACTTGAGTATCCAAGCTTCCAGACAGCTGGCGAATATCAGGGTAAGACGCTGTTACAGACAAGCAACGGCCTGGTCGCCGGCGAGAAAGAGCATGGCGCCGGACGAGTGCTCTTCGTGAACCTGCCGCTGGGATATCTCACCACGCGCACAGACGGAATGTTGCTGCATTCGTTCCTTCACTACTTTGCGGAAGACATGCTGCACATGCCGCACCTGGCGAACGTTCCCGATGGAATTGGTGGCGTTGTGATGAACTGGCACATCGATGCGGCCTCCGCCCTCAAGCCGTTGGCGATGCTGCGCAAGGCCGGAATCTTCGATAATGGGCCATTCTCTGCCGATTTCACTGCCGGTCCGGATGTCGACGAGTTTCATGATGGGAAAGGTCTCGACCTGCAGACAAATGGAGAAGCACGCTCATGGGTACAGTTCCTGATTGATCATGGCGATGAAGTGGGCAGTCACGGCGGTTGGATTCACAACTATTTCGGACGAAACCTCTCCGATTCCAACCAGGACTCATTCGAGCAGTATCTGGAGCTCAACAAAAAGACCATTGAAGAGAGCGCTGGGCGTGCGGTACACGAATATTCCGCGCCACTCGGGAACCAACCGGCGTGGGTTACGCGCTGGTTAGAGAAGCACAACGTCGTTGCTTATTACTTTGCCGGCGATTCGGGAATGGGTCCAACCCGGGTTTATCGCGATAACGGACGCGATGGAGAGAAGATCTGGGCATTCCCCATTCTCCATTTTGGAACTGAAGCCAGCCTGGAGGAGATGCACATGGGATCGGTCTCCGAGGCCGCTGTCCAAAATTGGCTGGTGAACGTGGCGGATTTTACCTCCCGCGAGCACGAGGTTCGGCTCGTTTACTCACATCCACTCGGCGCAACGCGCTACATAGAAACGTTGCAAACCTGGTTTCAGCACACGCGCGAGCTCGCGAGCGACGGACGCTTTCGCTGGTACACCATGTCGCAGATCGCGAATTTCCTGAACCAGCGCCAGGAGGTTGCGTGGTCCATCCAGCATCGAGGCAGGAATTCTGTGCTCTCGGCGGCTCACCCACGCACGCTGGAACACGAAGCGTGGATTTTTCCCGATTCGACATACGGCGAGCCACGCGTCACAAAAGGCTCAGCAGACATTCACGATCAGGATGGTTATTGGATCGTGGCTGCGAAGAATTGCAGGAATCTAAGCATTTCAATCAGCGAACGGCAGACGGGCAATACGAATCCTCAGGCGGGATACTGAGACTTGGGGCTTCGCATGACTGTAAAAACGATCTTTATCCTCACGATTAGCCTGTGCCTGCTTCCTTTTTCGGCACTCATGGCGCAGGATACGGGTACTCCTGCGGCGCAGGGGGCCAGCGTTCCCGGATTGGGAGGCATCCGATCCACCCTCGATGGACCCGGTTACATTGAGTTTGGCGGGGGATACAGCGACATGTATCCCCGTCCGTATGTTCCCTGGCGTGACGCTTATGTGCGCATTGTCGCTTCCGGAGGCAGGAACACGCTGAACGGCGAAGCCTCGAGGCTGAATCGTTACGGCGATACTGGATGGTATTACGGCGCCGGGCTGGTGCGCGATATCTCCGAAAACTGGTTCGCAGATGTGCATGCCGGCACCAGCGTAGGCGGATTCTTTCTTCCAAAACTGCGTATAGACAGCAGCATTAGCCGCAAATTTCTGAGTAATAAGCAGCTAGTGCTTACCGGAGTGTTCGGGTACGACAAGTCCAAGCAGGTAAATCACGACTATCGTTATGGTCCCGCCTTCACTTACTACACCAAATGGGCGATCACCGCGCAGGGTGGAGTGAACTTTGTTAAGGCGAATCCCGGCAACTTACTCGACTTTTCCGAGTACTTAGCCATCACTCAAGGACACGAAAAAGAGCACTACATCACTGTCCGTGCCGAATTGGGACGCGAAGGATACCTCATTGTAGGCCCACAAACCGCGCTCCAGGATTTCGCATTCCGCCAGTATTCCGGCTCCTGGCGTCAGTGGATAGGTCCAGGATGGGGCGTGAACATCATCTTTAATCACGAAAACACGCCGTTCTTCCGCCGCAACGGAGGCACCGTAGGCCTCTTCGTGGACTTCTAAATGAGCGCAACCACATCCTCGGCGCTCACGGAGGCGCAGCTTTTCGATATTCGACGGCGCGGTTGGCGCGGCGGAATCATTACTCCGCATCGCGCATTCGCACGTTTGCGCTTCACTGCGCGCGATTTTTGCGTGATTTCGTCGTTGGTTTTAGCGATTACCGCCGCCTGGTTGTGCTCATTACGCTACGTTGGAGAGCTCTGGTTCCACGTTTTCCGTTTTTGGCACGGCGTTTTGGGGCTTGAAGGATCCGTTGCACGCGCCCCTCAGGTCTGGGGTCCAATTCATTTTTCCGTGCCAACCGTGCTGATTTCCGCCGGTGCACCCGGCGCTCTTACCTGGTGGACCACCGCCGCAGTGACGCTATTGGTCCTCTGGATCACCTTCGGAATCTCCGAAGAACATCTTCCATTCGTCTATTTACTGCGCTTTCTGGTCATCATTCAGGGCACAGCGCTCGCTTATTTTCTCTTTGCCGCCGCAAAATTTCCCCACGACCTGCCCAGCTACACCGTCGGAATGCTCCATTTCGGGACCATTTTCATCACGCTGCTACCCCTGATTCTGGGCTTCAGCTACTTCCTATTCGGCTTTCGACTGCCGCAAAAGGTAGGACTCACGCTGGGCACAATGGCTTATCTGGTCATCTTTCTGCCCTTCCAGTACATGCTGCACGTCTGGATCATCCACAATTCCATCCTCTTTATGCCCCTTCTATAGGCATGAGCTGGCCCTCCCGCAACGAAATCTGACGTTAAATCGCGATTTGCAGACGCCAGTGTTGCGGCTGATCGGCGCAGATAGCCGATGGGCGAAGCCGGTTCTGGTCGCGTGGTTGTTGGGAAAGGTGATGCTAGTGAGGTTGCTTTCTCGTCGTAGGCGTACTGGGTCACGTGGTGGGCCGCGTCGGTGACCGACGTGAGCCGGTCAGCGTCGTCGTAAGCATACGTCGTCTGCTTCCCATTCTGGTCCGTTACCGAAGTACGCCGGCCTCCGCGGTGTGTCGTTTGCGCCAGCACACTTGTCGTTTTCAAAGACCGCGCATTCTATTTATGCTGCAACTGCGGATTTCCGAGTTAAGTACAAGAATCCTAAGCCGGACAATAATATTGGGATGTAGTAGACCGCAACAAAGTAGACAAGAAAGCCAGTGTCGAGATCTTTGAGAAACAGAAATCCGACTGACGAAAATATTGGAGCCAAGAGGAGAGTCCAAGCACCCCATCGTTTTCGGAATATGCCAGCCGTTACGCCAATAATCGGCACGACTCCCGTGAAAAGGAACATTATGTGAGATCCAACGACCTCTTTTTGCGGCGCCACAACCCACGCAGAAAACATGCGACTGAAGTTCCAGAGCGCCGCAACTATTCCGACCGCGATCGTGCTAGAAGCTACTAAAGATTTGTTTGATGAATTCATGTTTACCGTATCCTGGGATACATTCGAAAAACACTTCCATTGCAGGGACAAGAATGCGCTGGTACCGCGTTGTAGGCCGGTAGGCGAACAGGTGACCGCATAAAGCAGCGTCACATTGCTTGAGTGCACAGGTTTGCGAGGGTGATAGCGGCTTGCCAACATTGTTTTCCCAACTGACACCAGCAACCTTATAGCAATTGTCGTGCTCATTGCAGAAGCCATCTAATTCGTCGACAACCGTGCCCCAGCCACCTGGACCACACCAATGACCGTACAGGTTCAGGCTGCCGGTAGGATTCACCTTCGGCGGAGTTCCCCAGAGCTGAACCATCGTTGCACCTGTTTCCTGCCCCAATGGGTCAACGAGTGAGATAGGCCTATTCCGCGCGTAGGTGTAGGCATTCAATTCGCTGGGGATTCTCGACCAGATATACACAGGATCTTCTCTCAGGAATCTTCCATTCGCAGAGTCTAAATAGCGGGCACGCAGGTAGAGCAATGCTGTTTCTGAATCGAAGTCCCGTCCCGTAAAACGAAATGGATTAGTGAGCAGGCCGTCCGAGGCGGTTTGTTTGCCGAACGAATCAAACGTGTAAGTCTGCGCTAGTGATCCAGTGGCGTTCGTCAGCGACGTGACGGAACCAAGACCATCTCCGTTGAAGAAGCTTGTGAGCCCCGACCTCTGCATACCGAACGGTTCATCAATATTCAACCCCTGCGAGTATCGCGCGACCACCGTTCCAACACCGTCTAGTTCCTCAACAGCATCTGCTCCGTCGTAAAGGTAATCGG